>CAMKNF010000001.1 GCA_946414115.1 uncultured Ruminococcus sp.
CTTAAAATTCGGGCTGCAATTTTTCCAAACAAACCGACTTTTCCACTCGATTTGCCCGCCGAGGCACTCGGCTAAATTATAGCTTAGCTCACAAACTTAACAGAAAATCTATACTTATTAAAAGCTATCAAAAATATTTTATTTTTCAGGTAATTAAAAACTAAAGGCTGCTCCAAATGGAACAGCCTTAATTTATTCAGCAAAATTTATATCCGAAAATCAGATAAGCTCGATGATTGCCATTTCAGCGCCGTCACCACGACGAGGACCGATTTTAGTCACTCTTGTGTAACCGCCGCTTCTCTCCTTATACTTGGGAGCAATTTCAGTGAAGAGCTTGCTTGTAACATCTTCCTTTGTAACAAAAGCCAAAACAAGGCGTCTGTTGTGAAGTGTGTCGTTCTTTGCTGTAGTAATCATCTTCTCTGCCATAGCCTGAACTTCCTTGGCACGAGTAAGAGTTGTTTCGATTTTGCCGTTTTCGAGAAGGAATGTAACCATAGCACGGAGCATTGCAGTTCTCTGAGCTGTAGTTCTTCCTAATTTTCTTGTACCGGGCATTGTTTTCACTCCTTTACCGTTGGTTTAAAAGGGTAGTTTATTCGTCTTCCTTCTGAAGACTGAAACCGAGAGAATTAAGCTTCTGAATAACCTCTTCAAGAGATTTTCTGCCGAGGTTTCTAACCTTCATCATATCCTCTTCGGACTTGTTAATTAAATCTTCAACCGTGTTGATTCCTGCACGCTTTAAGCAGTTGAACGAACGAACCGACAAATCGAGATCTTCGATTGTCATTTCAAGGATTTTCTCCTTGCCCTTGTCGTCCTTTTCAACCATAAGCTCTGCGCTTGAAGCCTTGTCGGAAAGATTTACAAAGAGGTTTAAGTGCTCTGTAAGAACCTTTGCCGCAAGAGAAACAGCCTCTTCAGCGTTGATAACGCCGTTTGTCCATACGTCAAGTGTGAGCTTGTCAAAGTCGGTAATCTGACCTACACGGGTGTTGTCAACCGTATAGTTAACCTTTAACACGGGAGTATAGATTGAGTCAATCGGAAGTACACCGATTACATTGTTACCGCTTAACTGCTTGTTGCGCTCGCCGGGAACATAACCTCTGCCCTTGTCAACGGTTATTTCCATATTGAGCTTTGCGCCCTCGCCGAGAGTAGCGATGTGAAGCTCGGGATTTAAAATCTCAACCTCGTTGTCGCACTTGACGTCGGCAGCAGTTACTTCACAAGGACCCTCGGCTGCAATTTCAACAACCTTAGGGCAGGTTTCGTGAAGCTTGGGAACAAGACTTTTCAAATTGAGAACAATTTCCGTAACGTCTTCCTTTACGCCGGGAATAGTTGAAAATTCGTGAAGAACGCCGTCAATCTTAACAGATGTAACAGCACAGCCTTCAAGAGAGGAAAGCAATACTCTGCGCAGGCTGTTGCCGAGAGTGTTGCCAAAGCCACGCTCAAGCGGTTCAACAACAAATCTGCCGTATTTCCCGTCCTCGGTTAATTCTGCAGTTTCAATTCTTGGCTTTTCAATTTCAATCATTCGCGAATCCTCCTGACATTATGCGGCTGAAAAAACAGCCAATGTATGTGTAATCTGCCTGTGAAAATCGGGATTACTTGGAGTACAACTCAACGATGAGGTGTTCTTCAACAGGATAATCAATATCCTCTCTCTGGGGAGCAGCAACTACCTTGCCGCCGAGAAGATTCTCGTCCTTCTCAAGCCACTTGGGAGTAACAGTTGAAGCTGTTTCGCCCTCTGCAATTGCTTTGAATCTTGTTGTTGAGCGGCTCTTTTCACTAACCTGGATAACATCGCCAACCTTAACAAGGTATGAGGGAATGTTTACCTTTTTGCCGTTAACAGTAAAGTGAGCGTGACTAACAAGCTGTCTTGCTTCTCTTCTTGTAGCTGCAAGACCGAGTCTGAAAACAACGTTGTCAAGTCTGCGTTCAATTAATGTGAGCAATACGGCACCTGTTTTGCCTTCAGCCTTTTCAGCCTTCTCATAGTAAGCTCTGAACTGCTTTTCCATAATGCCGTAAATAAATTTAACCTTCTGCTTTTCGGTAAGCTGCATGCTGTATTCGCTCTTTTTTCTTCTCATCTTACCGCCGGGGTTTCTGTTGGAAGTTTTCTTTGAGTAACCCATAACTGCGGGAGAAATGCCGAGAGCTCTGCAACGCTTAGCGATAGGCTGCATATTTTTAGCCATTGAAATATCCTCCTTTTATAATACTATACACGTCTTCTCTTTGGAGGACGGCATCCGTTGTGAGGAATCGGAGTAACGTCTTTAATCATAGTTACTTCAAGACCTGCTGTCTGCAATGCACGGATTGCAGCTTCTCTGCCCTGTCCCGGTCCTTTTACATAAACCTCGACGTACTTCATACCATGTTCCATTGCTGCCTTTGCAGCTGTTTCAGCTGCTGACTGAGCGGCAAACGGAGTTGACTTCTTAGAGCCTCTGAAACCGAGCTCGCCTGCGCTTGCCCACGAAACAGCATTGCCCTGTGTATCGGAAATAGTAACAATTGTATTGTTAAATGTTGACTGGATATGCGCTGCGCCTTTTTCAATGTTCTTGCGCTCACGGCGACGGCGAATAACCTTCTTACCACCCTTTGGTGCTGCCATAGTCCTTTGCCCTCCTTACTTCTTCTTATTAGCCATTGTCTTACGGGGACCCTTGCGAGTACGAGCGTTAGTCTTTGAACGCTGACCTCTTACGGGGAGACCCTTTCTGTGACGAACGCCACGGTAACAGCCAATATCAATAAGTCTTTTAATATCATAAGCGATGTCACGGCGAAGGTCACCTTCAACGCGGCAGTGATGCTCAATATATTCTCTGAGCTTTGCAATATCCTCTTCAGTTAAATCTCTGACACGAGTGTCGGGATTAACACCTGTTGCAGCAATAATGTCGTCTGCAGTCTTACGGCCGATACCGTAGATATAAGTTAAACCGATTTCAACTCTTTTATCTCTTGGTAAGTCAACACCTGCTATACGAGCCATTCAGTTGCACCTCCATATAAATTTAAAAAATAATAGTTGTTTTAAGGTAATTAACCCTGACGCTGTTTGTGCTTGGGGTTTTCGCAGATTACTAAAATCTTACCTTTTCTCTTGATAACTTTGCACTTATCGCACATCTTCTTTACTGAAGGTCTGACTTTCATTTATAATCATTCCTTTCTGAAAATCGTGTTCCTACCCGGCTTATTTTGAACGCCAGGTAATTCTTCCTCTGGTCAGGTCGTATGGAGACATCTCCACAGTAACCTTGTCGCCCGGCAAAATGCGAATGAAATTCATTCTGAGTTTGCCTGAAATAACAGCTAAGATCACGTGACCGTTCTGAAGCTCAACCTTGAACTGCGCATTCGGCAGAGCCTCTCTTACAATACCTTCTATTTCAATTACATCCTGTTTAGACATACCGTTAACCTCCGTTTTTAAAATCGTTTAAAATTCTTTTTATTTGCGGATTGGTTTCAATTGAACCCTCGTAAACCTTGTTTGCAGGTGCAAGATGAATAAGCTTTTTCTTTTTCGGCTTCTCAAGCTTTCTTGTCCTTCCGTCTGCGATATACGCATAGCCGGACTCAACGCCGAGAACGACAAAGAAGTTATCCTTTTCTCTGCCTGCCTTTGCCCTGACAATACTTCCTCTGACTATGCTCATAAGTCACCTTAATCAATCAGAGTCATAATCTTAGGGCCGTCGGGAGTTATTGCAATTGTATGCTCAAAGTGAGCGGCAAGCTTTCCGTCCTTTGTGACGGTAGTCCACTCGTCGTCAAGCACCTCAACCTCATAAGTCCCTTGGGTTATCATGGGTTCAATGGCAATTGTCATACCCGGAATAAGGCGAACGCCCCGTCCCGGAGTACCGTAATTGGGTACGCTTGGGTCTTCGTGTAATTTCGCACCTACGCCGTGGCCGACAAAATCTCGTACCACCGAGTAACTGCGAGCTTCGACATACTGCTGAACAGCACTGCCTATGTCACCTATACGGTTACCGGCAAGAGCCTTATTAATTCCCTCATAAAGGCTCTCCTTTGTGGCGTCAAGCAAAGCCTGCGCTTCTGCACTGATTTTGCCGCAGGGAAATGTGTAGGCGTTGTCGCCGTGAAATCCCTCATAATATGCGCCGACATCGACGCTTACTATGTCGCCCTCTTTAAGGATCTGTTTCTTACTTGGTATGCCATGGATAACCACATTGTTTACGGAAATGCACGCACTCGCAGGAAATCCGCCATAACCGAGAAACGAGGGAGTAGCTCCCTGTTTCTCGATATATTTACGGACAATTGTATCTATTTCATAAGTAGTTACACCGGGCTTTACAGCCTCTCCCGCAACACGGAGTGCCTCGGCAGAAATTCTGCATGCGTCTTTCATTTTAGAAAGTTCCCGTGCTGTTTTAATAACTACCATACTTTTTACGCCTCGATTGCCTTGAGGATAAGAGCCGTAGTATCTTCTACGTTGTCCTGTCCTTCAACATTAACGAGCTTACCCTGCTTTTTGTAATAATCAACAAGGGGCTCTGTTTCCTTGTGGTAAACATCAAGACGAGCAAGTACAGTGTCGGGGTGGTCGTCCTTGCGCTGAACAAGGGTGCCGCCGCAATCGTCGCAAACCCCATCCTTCTTGGGCTTTAAGTTCACAAGATGATAAGGTCTGCCGCAATTTTCGCAGACACGGCGTCCGGACATACGGTTGATGATTCTTTCATCAGCAACATCAATATTGATAACGTACTGAATCTCAACACCCATATTGTCAAGAGCCTCAGCCTGAGGAATAGTTCTTGGGAAGCCGTCAAGAATGAAACCCTTTTGGCAGTCGTCCTCGGAAAGTCTTTCTTTAACGATTCCGATAACTACCTCGTCGGGAACAAGCTTGCCTTCGTCCATAAAGGACTTAGCCTTAAGACCCATCTCAGTGCCGTTTTTCAGCGCCTCACGAATCATGTTTCCGGTTGAAATTGTGGGAATACCAAAGTGCTCGCAAAGTACAGCAGCCTGTGTGCCTTTACCTGCACCCGGAGCGCCTAACATGATAATGTTCATTTAATTATACTCCTTTTTCAGTAATTAGTCAAGAAAACCTTTGTAGTGACGCATCATCATCTGTGACTCGAGCTGTTTTACTGTTTCAAGTGCAACGCCAACGATAATGATGATTGATGTACCGCCGATAGCCATATTGCCCATACCTGTTGCAGCACCGTAGATGTGCGGGAGCAAAGCGATGAAAGCAAGGAAGAGTGCGCCGATAAGTGTTATTCTTGACAGAATGTTTCTGATATAATCAGCTGTCGGAGCACCGGGACGGATACCGGGAACGGTACCGTTGTTTGCTTTGAGGTTGTTTGCCATTTCAACAGGATTGTACTGAATAGTCGTATAGAAATAAGCGAACATAATGATAAGAATAAAATACAATACCATATACAACCAGCCGTTTGTGCTGAAGGCTTCAAAGAAAGCACCCCAGAAACCGTCCTTAATCTGAAGGAAGAGGTTGACTGTACCGGGAATTGAAAGAATAGAGCTTGCAAAAATGATGGGGAGAACGCCGCCGAGAGCAACCTTGATAGGAAGGTGGCTTGACTGTCCGCCGTACATCTTTCTGCCTACAACACGCTTTGCGTACTGAATCGGAATTCTTCTTTCGCTGTCCTGCATAAAGGTGATAACCCAGATAACAGCAACAAAAATGAGAACCCAGAGCGGAACGAGGAAGTAATACTGTGTATAACCCTCTGAACCGAGACCCCAGTACTGACCGAGTGTGCTGATTGTTGCGGGGAGCTGTGCAACGATACCTGCGAAAAGGAGGATAGAAATACCGTTTCCGATACCGTTCTTGTTAATCTGCTCGCCCAGCCACATCATAAGAGCTGTACCTGCCGTGAACACGAGCACGATTACAATTGCAGAGAACCACATATCGAAGCCCTCGTTGTAGATTGTGATGTGCTTACCGCTTTCGGTCATTGTGTTCTTGAGGTAGAAGTAGTATGCAGTACCCTGAATAAGACCGAGACCGACGGTTACGTAACGGGTGATAGTACCGATTTTACGTCTGCCTGCCTCGCCCTCTTTAGCCATTCTCTCAAGAGGAGGAATAGCAACGCAGAGGAGCTGCATAATAATCGAGCTGTTGATGTAAGGAGTGATACCCATTGCAAACAATGTTGCGTTTGCAAACGCACCACCCGAAAGTGTGTTGAGATAAGCCAGCATATTTGTGCTGGAATCAGGATTGTCTGTAATCAGCTTCATTGCTTCTGCAAGAGCTGTTGTGTCCAGAAACGGAACGGGGATAACCGAACCGATTCTGAATACTACGATAATTAAAAGTGTAAATAAGATTTTTCTTCTTAAGTCAGGAATTGACCAAGCGTTTCTTATTGTTTTAAACACTTAAATCACCTCTGCCTTTCCGCCTGCAGCCTCAATAGCAGCTTTAGCTGATTCGGAAAAAGCAGAAACCTTAACAGTGAGTTTTTTCTCGAGCTTACCGTTGCCGAGAACCTTAACAGCGTCAAAACCGTTCTTTACTACTCCTGCATTAACAAGAGCCTCAATATCAACTGTTGCGCCGTCTTCAAACTTTCTGTTTAATGTGCTGAGGTTAATTGCAACTACGTTTTTAGCAAAGATGTTGTTAAAACCTCTTTTCGGTAAACGGCGCTGCAAGGGCATCTGACCGCCTTCAAAGCCCGGACGGACACCGCCGCCTGAACGAGCCTTCTGACCTTTGTGACCTTTGCCGGCTGTTTTACCCCAGCCAGAGCCGTGACCTCTGCCGATTCTCTTTGCGTCCTTCTTGGAGCCTTCAACCGGAGAAAGTTCATGTAACTTCATAAGTGCACCTCCTTGCTTACGCTTCAATAACCTCTACGAGGTGAATGATTTTTGCTACCTTGCCTTTTGTCGAAGCGTTATCGGGCTGTGTTGTAACGTCACCGATTTTCTTCAGACCTAAAGCGTGGGCTGTTGCAATCTGATCCTTCTTGGAGCCGATAAGGCTCTTAACCAACTTAATTGTCATAATCTGCAACCTCCCTATTATAAAATTTCCTTAACGGATTTACCGCGGATAGCAGCTACTTCGTCAGCATTTCTGAGAGCTGCAAGACCTGCGAGTGTAGCTCTTACTACGTTGCAGGGGTTGTTTGAACGAAGAGCCTTTGTTCTGATGTCCTTGATGCCGACTGCTTCAACAACGGCACGAACAGGACCGCCTGCGATAACACCGGTACCGGGAGCAGCGGGCTTCATAAGAACTCTGCCTGCACCGAACTCGCCGATGATTTCGTGAGGAATTGTTGTTCCTCTGAGTGAAACCTTCATAAGGTTTTTCTTTGCATCCTCAATACCCTTGCGGATAGCGTCGGGTACTTCGCCTGCTTTACCGATACCGAAACCAACTGTTCCGTTACCGTCGCCTACAACTACAAGAGCTGCAAACTTGAATATACGACCGCCCTTAACCGTCTTTGATACACGGTTAATAGTAACGACTCTTTCTTTTAATTCGCCTGTTACTTCTACTGTTTTAGCCAAAGTTATTCCTCCTCTTCCTTAGAAATTGAGGCCGCCCTCACGGGCGCCTTCGGCCAATTCCTTAACACGGCCGTGATAGATATTACCGCCTCTGTCGAAAACAACATCAACGATATTTTTAGCTTTTGCACGCTCTGCAACGAGAACGCCTACAGCCTTTGCTGCCTCTTTGTTTCCGCCATTACCCTCGATGGACTTGTCAAGGCTTGAAGCCTGAGCAAGTGTAACACCGGCTACGTCGTCAATAATCTGAGCGTAGATGTTGTTTCTGGAGCGGAATACGCACAAACGGGGACAAGATGCTGTGCCGCTTACTTTGCTGCGGACTCTCTTATGGCGTTTTGCACGTGCCTTTTTTGTATCAGGTCTGCTTACCATTATTTTTCACTCCTTAATTATTTGCCCTTACCGGCCTTGCCTTCCTTGCGGCGGATAACTTCGTCAGCGTACTTAATACCCTTGCCCTTATATGGCTCCGGCGGACGCTTTTCTCTTACTTCGGCAGCAAACTGACCAACCTTTTGCTTATCAATGCCGACAATAATGATTTTGTTGGGGTCGGGAACTTCAATCTTGATGTCCTCTGTATCCTCAACGATAACCTGGTGTGAATAACCGAGGTTCATAACGCACTTGTTACCCTGCTTCTGAACACGGTAACCAACGCCGTTAACTTCAAGCTCCTTCTTGTAGCCCTCTGTAACACCTACAACCATATTGTTGATGAGTGTTCTTGTAAGGCCGTGGAGTGAGCGGTTTTCTTTAGTGTCATCGGGACGAGTAACCTCAATTACGTCGCCCTTGATTTCAACTGTCATAGCCTGATTGTATGCGAAATCAAGTGTGCCCTTGGGACCTTTGACAGTGATAACGCCGTCAGCGATAGTCGCTGTAACACCGGCGGGAATATTTATAGGTTTTCTTCCAATTCGAGACATTTTCGCACCTCCTCTTACCAAATGTAAGCGAGAACTTCGCCGCCAATGTGCTCCTTGCGTGCCTGACGGTCAGTCATAACACCCTTGGAGGTAGAAATAATGGCAATTCCGAGTCCCTTCATTACCTTCGGCATATCTTCTGCATTGCTGTAAATACGTAAACCGGGCTTTGATACACGGCGCAGCCCTGTGATAACAGGAGTCTTGCCGTCAACATACTTAAGAGTAACCTTAATTACGCCCTGCTTGCCGTCTTCTATAACTGTGAAATTCTTAATGTAGCCTTCATCAAGAAGAATCTGACAAATAGACTTCTTGAGGTTTGAAGCAGGAATTTCAACAGAATCGTGCTTTGCTGAATTTGCATTACGAATTCTTGTAAGTAAATCAGCAATTGTATCTGTAATCTGCATTACCTTTATCCTCCCTTGCTTACCAGCTTGCTTTCTTTACGCCCGGAATTTCGCCCTTGTAAGCGAGCTCACGGAAGCAAATACGACAAATACCATACTTGCGGAGGTAGGCGTGTGGTCTACCACAGATATTACATCTTGAATACTCTCTTGTAGAGAACTTCTGCTTTCTCTGCTGCTTAACTTTCATTGCAGTTTTAGCCACAACAATCCCTCCTTACTTTGAAAACGGTGCGCCCATGAGAGTTAAAAGCTCACGAGCTTCTTCGTCTGTCTGTGCTGTGGTAACGAAGCAAATGTCCATACCACGAACCTTGTCAATCTTGTCATAATCAATTTCAGGGAAAATGAGCTGCTCTTTGAGGCCCATATTGTAGTTTCCTCTGCCGTCGAAAGAGTTGGGGTTGATACCTCTGAAGTCTCTTACACGGGGAAGAGCTACGTTGAAGAGTCTGTCGAGGAACTCGTACATTCTCTCGCCTCTTAAAGTAACCTTACAGCCAATCGGCATACCTTCTCTGAGCTTGAAGTTAGCAACTGATTTTCTTGCTCTGCACACGAGAGGCTTCTGACCTGTGATGGCAGAAAGGTCTGTGCAGATAGCGTCAATTACCTTTGAGTTTTCTTTAGCTTCGCCTGCGCCTACGTTGATAACGATTTTATCAAGCTTCGGAATCTGCATAGTGCTCTTGTAGGAGAACTTTGACATAAGAGCAGGTGCAACTTCTTTTGAATAATATTCCTTAAGTCTTGCCATATCTTATTTCCTCCTTACAGCGATTCCTTGCACTTAGCGCAGATTCTGCCCTTTGAGCCGTCCTCAAAAATCTTGTGAGCAACTCTTGTGGGCTTCTTGCATCTGGGGCATACAATCTGAACCTTGGAAGCATACATAGCGCCCTCAGCCTTGATGATACCGCCCTGCTCGCCCATCTTTCTGGGCTTAACGTGCTTTGAAACCATATTACATTTCTCTACGATAACCTTGCCTTCTTTAGGGCTTACAGCCAGAACCTGACCCTTTTTGCCCTTATCCTTACCGCTGATAACGATAACGGTGTCGCCTGTTTTTACATGAACCTTATTCATTGTGACACCTCCAAATTAAAGTACTTCGGGAGCGAGAGAAAGAATCTTCATAAAGTCCTTATCACGAAGCTCTCTTGCTACCGGTCCGAAGATACGAGTACCCTTGGGGTTCTTATCTTCCTTAATGATAACAGCCGCATTTTCATCAAAGCGGATGTATGTGCCGTCTTCACGTCTTACGCCCTTTGCAGAACGAACAACTACGGCTCTTACAACGTCGCCTTTTTTAACAACACCGCCGGGTGCTGCTTTTTTAACCGAGGCAACAATAATATCGCCAATGTTGGCATATCTCCTTCTGGTACCGCCGAGTACACGAATGCACATAAGTTCCTTTGCGCCGGTGTTGTCGGCAACCTTGAGGATGGTTTGCTGTTGAATCACAGTGTATTCCTCCTTTTCTCAAAGCCGCTAAACTTATTTAGCTTTCTCAATAATCTCGACGAGTCTCCATCTTTTATCCTTAGAAAGAGGACGGGTCTCCATAACCTTTACACGGTCGCCGATATTGCACTCATTGTTCTCGTCGTGTGCCTTAAAGCGAACCGTACGCTTAACAATTTTGTTATAAAGCTTATGCTTTACGCTGTCTTCAACGGCAACAACGATTGTTTTGTCCATCTTGTTGCTTACAACCTTGCCGACAACGGTTTTTCTCATATTTCTTTCACTCACTGTTAAGTCCCCCTCTCTTAAGCTTCTGTGCCGCTAAGTTCACGCTGACGAAGAATTGTAGAAACTCTTGCAATGTCCTTCTTTACGGCACCGATTCTGGATGAGTTTTCGAGCTGGTTAACAGCAAGCTGGAAACGAAGATTAAATAATTCTTCCTTGAGTTCTGTGAGCTTTGTCTGAAGCTCTTCAACTGACATTTCTCTGATTTCTGATGCTTTCATTACTGCTCACCCTCCTCTTTTTTAACAAACTTGCACTTGATGGGAAGCTTTGTTGAAGCAAGACGAAGTGCTTCTCTTGCTGTAGCTTCATCAACGCCTGCGAGTTCAAACATAACTCTGCCGGGCTTAACTACTGCAACCCAGTATTCGGGAGAACCTTTACCTGAACCCATTCGAGTTTCAGCAGGCTTTGCTGTAACAGGCTTGTCAGGGAAAATCTTAATCCAAACTTTACCGAATCTTTTGCAGTAACGTGTCATAGCGATACGGGCAGCCTCAATCTGGTTTGAGGTGATCCATGCAGGCTCGATAGCCTGAAGACCGTACTCACCGTAAGTAACCTTGTTACCACGAAGAGCCTTACCTGTCATACGACCTCTGTGTACTCTTCTGTACTTAACTCTCTTTGGTAATAACATTACTTTCTGCCTCCTTCTCTGCGGGGCTTTCTTGACTTAACTTCGTTTAAAACTTCGCCTTTGTAAAGCCAAACCTTAACGCCGATTTTACCGTAGGTTGTGTTAGCCTCTGCAAAACCGTAGTCGATGTCAGCACGAAGTGTCTGAAGCGGAATTGTGCCCTCGTGATACTGCTCCGAACGAGCAATTTCAGCACCGCCGAGACGGCCTGAACACATAACCTTAATACCTTTTGCTCCACGGCGCATTGCGTTGCCGATAGCCTGCTTCATAGCACGACGGAAAGAAATTCTCTTTTCGAGCTGCTGAGCAATGCTCTCTGCTGCGAGCTGTGCGTCAAGCTCGGGAGCCTTTACTTCAACAATGTTGATTGCAACGGGCTTGTTAAGGAATTTTTCACACTGAGTCTTGAGCTTCTCAATCTCGGAGCCGCCCTTACCGATAACAAGACCGGGCTTTGCGCAGTGAATGCTGATTCTTACTCTTTTGCCGTCACGCTCAATTTCAATCTTTGAGATACCGAAGTTGTAAAGCTGTGCCTTCAGAGTTTTACGAAGGTTGTAGTCCTCAACGAGTGTAGCGCCGAAGTCCTTTTTGTTTGCAAACCAACGGGAATCCCAATCTTTAATAACACCGACACGAAGACCGTGCGGATTTACTTTCTGACCCATATTTAAACCTCCCCTTAGTCTTCTTTTTCCTTGAGAACGAGGGTAATGTGAGAAGTTCTCTTGTTAATTCTGAACGCTCTGCCATGATCTCTCGGACGAATTCTTTTAAGGATGGGGCCTGCTGTAGCGTTGCAAGCTGCAACGTAGAGCTTGGATACATCCATATCATGGTTGTTCTCAGCATTTGCCATAGCTGACTTGAGCAGCTTTAAAAGCGGCTCGCAAGCGGCCTTGGGAGTGTGCTTAAGAACAGCTTCCGCATATCTGACGTCTTTGCCTCTGATAAGGTCAAGAACAACGCCAACCTTGCGGGGTGAAATACGAACAAATTTAGCATTTGCCTTTGCTTCCATCTGCAATACTCTCCTTCCGCTTATTTGCTTGTTTTTGAACCGGCATGACCCTTGAAGGTTCTTGTAGGAGCAAACTCACCGAGCTTGTGACCTACCATATCTTCAGTAACATATACCGGAACGTGCTTACGGCCGTCGTGAACGGCGAATGTGTGACCAACGAATTCAGGGAAAATTGTTGAACTTCTTGACCATGTCTTTAAAATTCTCTTTTCGCCCTTTTCGTTCATTTCAAGAACCCTTTTGAGCAGTACAGGCTGAACAAAGGGACCCTTTTTAGTACTTCTACTCATAGTTATAAGCTCCTTTCTCTGCCTTACTTACCGTTTCTTCTGCGAACGATAAGCTTATCGCTGCTCTTGTTGTTCTTACGAGTCTTATAGCCGAGTGCGGGCTTACCCCAGGGGGTTACAGGGCCCGGACGGCCAACCGGTGACTTACCCTCACCACCGCCGTGCGGGTGGTCATTCGGGTTCATAACAGAACCGCGGACTGTAGGACGCCAACCCATATTTCTCTTACGGCCGGCTTTACCGATTTTAACGTTTTCATGGTCAATGTTGCCTACCTGGCCGATAGTAGCCATACAGCTTTCGGGAACATTTCTTAACTCGCCTGAAGGAAGTCTTAACAGAGCAAGTCCGTTCTCTTTAGCCATAAGCTGTGCCATATTACCTGCCGAACGAGCAAGCTGTGCGCCTCTGCCGGGGTAAAGCTCAACATTGTGAATGAATGTACCTACAGGAATTGCTGTAAGCGGAAGTGCGTTGCCGGGCTTGATGTCGGCGTTAGCACCTGCTACTACCTTGTCGCCTACCTTAAGTCCCTCGGGAGCGATAATGTAAGCTTTTTCACCGTCGGTGTACTCTACAAGAGCGATGAATGCCGAACGGTTAGGATCGTACTCTAATGTTTTTACTGTACCTTCAACGTCAAACTTCTGACGCTTGAAGTCAATGATACGGTACTTTCTGCGGTTACCGCCGCCTCTGTGACGAACGGTGATTCTGCCGTAGCTGTTGCGGCCTGACTTCTTATTTAAAGGAGCAAGCAGGCTCTTTTCGGGCTCAACCTTTGAAAGGACCGAATAATCTGTAACCGACATATTTCTTCTTGAGTTGATGGTCGGCTTATAAACTTTAATGGCCATTTGGTTTCACTCTCCTCATGATGGCTTTGCGGGAAAATGGCGTTTCCCATACATTCTGCCTGAATTATTTATTTCAGACTTACATCATGCCTTCAAAAAATTCGATAGGCTTGCTGTCTTCTGTTAATGTTACGATTGCTTTCTTCCAGCTCTTTGTGTAGCCGCCGTTGTTTCTGCCCTGACGGCGGAACTTACCTCTTACGCTTACGGTGTTTACCTTTGCAACCTTAACCTTGAAGATTTCTTCGCAAGCTTTTGCAATTTCAATTTTGTTAGCTGTTTTAGCTACTTCAAAGGTATATACCTTATTAACTGCGCCGAGCATACTTTTTTCAGTGATAACGGGGCGAATTACGATGTCATGAGCGATCATGCATATACCTCCTCTATCTTGCTTACAGCGTCCTTGACGATAACGAGCTTGTCAGCATTCAGAATGTCATAAACATTGAGTGTGTTGACCTGAGCTGTTTTAACGCCGGGGATGTTGTTAGCTGATTTGATAACCTTGCTGTCAACTGCGGGAAGAACGATGAGAGCCTTTTTGTCAGCTCCGATTGCGTTGAGCATAGCAACGATTGTCTTTGTCTTGTATTCATCCATTGTGATTGAATCTACAACGATGATTTCGTTTTCCTTAGCCTTTGAAGAGAAAGCTGACTTCATAGCAAGTCTTCTAACCTTCTTGTTTACAGAGAATCTGTAATCTCTTGGCTTGGGAGCAAACACGATACCGCCGTGTGTCCACTGCGGAGCACGGGTTGAACCCTGTCTTGCACGTCCTGTACCCTTCTGTCTCCAGGGCTTTTTGCCGCCGCCGGAAACCTCGGATCTTGTAAGAGCGGACTGTGTGCCCTGACGCTGTGCTGCAAGATAGCTTACTACTACCTGATGCATAACTGCTGCGTTGGGCTCAATACCGAATACGGAATCAGCAAGCTCGATTGTACCGACATTGTTGCCTTCCATATTTACTACTGATAAACTTGGCATTTATAATCCCCCTTCCTTAAGCCTTAACGGAATCTTTGAGTACAACGATTCCCTTATTTGGTCCGGGAACAGCACCCTTTACAGCAATGAGGTTGTTTTCAGCGTCAACCTTAACAACTGTGAGGTTCTGTACTGTTACCTGTTCTGCGCCGAGGTGACCTGCCATTCTCTTGCCCTTCCATACTCTTGAGGGTGAGGAGCAGGCACCGATTGAGCCGCCGTGACGAACGCAGGGGCCTGTACCGTGAGTTTCCTTAAGACGGTGGAAGTTCCATCTCTTGATAACGCCTGCGGTACCCTTACCTTTGCTCTTGCCGGTTACGTCAATCTTGTCGCCGGGGGTGAACACGTCTGCTTTAACGAGGTCGCCTACGCTGTAAGCGTCTGTGTCGTTAAAACGGAACTCTTTAAGAGTTTTCTTGGGAGCTACGCCAGCTTTGTCAAAAAATCCCTTCATAGGCTTTGTAACCTTGTGGGGCTTTAAGTCGCCGTATCCGAGCTGAACGGATGCGTAGCCGTCGTTTTCAACTATTTTCTTGGCTGTAACCACGCAAGGGCCTGCCTCGATAACAGTTACGGGAATAACAATTCCCCTTTCATCGAAAATCTGTGTCATACCGATTTTCTTGCCGATGATTGCTTTCTGCATGAATGTATCCTCCTTGTAGGTTATTGGTTGGTTTGCACCAACGTGACCCTGTCTGCTTGTAGGTTGGTATCGGATTATAACTTAATCTCAATATCAACGCCGGCAGGGAGCTCTAAGCTCATAAGAGCCTCGACTGTCTTGTTTGACGGTCTTAAGATGTCGATAAGACGCTTGTGGGTTCTCATCTCGAACTGCTCACGGCTGTACTTGTACTTGTGAACAGCACGGAGAATTGTTACAACCTGCTTCTCAGTAGGGAGCGGAACGGGACCCGAAACTCTTGCGCCTGTGCGCTTAGCTGTAGCCACGATTCTCTCGGCTGACTGATCAACAAGCTGATGATCATAACCCTTTAATCTTATTCTAATCTTTTCCTTGACTGCCATTATCGTCGCCTCCTTGAAAATTTAGTTGGCGGGCGTTTGCTTTCAAAAACTTTTTTGAAACTCTGCCGGGTGTTTCTTCACCCTGCATTAAAAAACCCGTTTAACTATTCAGTTAACCGGGAACGTCCTGAAAGCTTTTGAGCACAGCTATGGCACAGCAACCCTATTGACATAGTTATACTCTAAATGATTCATAATAATCGCCCGGTTTAAAATCGGACATACTCCACGGAAAAACCGGCAAATTTGCCGCAACCTCCCGCTTCATCGCATATCTTGTGCAGTCACGCAAGGATTATTATACAATGTAAGGGCGATTATTGCAAGGTTTTGCGAAAATTATTGAGTGTAGAAATTTCAAATTATTTTAAAAAATATTTTGTGTACTATGTACATATTGCCAAACGCCATATATTAAAGTATAATTACTATTATTGTATGTAGATTTATATAGTATAATAAAATTTAAAAATAATCAATATCTGTAAACATCTTAAACACGGAGGTATATATGATTCACGTTTATTACGGCGACGGCAAAGGCAAAACAACGGCGGCGGTAGGACTTGCCGCAAGAGCCGCAGGCAGCAATATGAAGGTTTTGTTCGTTCAGTTTCTCAAAACAGAATTTTCCGGCGAACGCCATACATTGAGCCACACCGAAAACGTAACCCTCACGTTCTGCCCTCTCGAGCTGAAATTCACATTCGAAATGGACGAAAAGGAAAAAGCGCAGGCGGCAAAGGTTTTCAAGGGAATTTTCGACAGCAGTGTAACAACCGCACTTACAGAGCGTTACGATATGGTAGTCCTCGACGAGATTTTTGACGTAATAAACAACGATATGATTTCCGAGGCAGAGGTATTTGAGTTCGTCACCAACGCCCCAACAAGTATGGAAATTGTAATGACAGGTCATAATCCGCCCGAAAGGTTCATAGAGATTGCCGACTACGTAACGGAGTTCAAAAAAATAAAGCACCCCTACGACAGAGGAATAACAGGCAGAATCGGAATTGAGTTCTGAAAACGACAATAAAATAACATTCGTGTATTTTAATGTGATTTTAAACTATTTTTTCACACTAAATTACACGAATGTTTTTAAAAAACTTACACTATTCGACACGAAATAACGGCTGACGGAAAGCAAATCTCCGTCAGCCATTTATCAATGCGTTAACTTTAAATACAGAAAGCCGCATAAAGCGGAACTGTCTTTTTACCGTCCTCAAAACCAAAGTTCTTTGCTGACAGCTTTATGGCGTATGCAGGCTTGTAGGTTTCCATATATATTTTCAGACTCTTTGCTCTGGTATTATCGGCAGACTTTACCTCAATAGGAATAAGCTGACCGTCACGCTGTATGATAAAGTCAATTTCCGCACCACGTTCCGATTCCCAATAGTATGTTTTATATCCGTTTATTGCAAACTGAATATTCACATAGTTTTCAGTCATACCGCCCTTAAACTCGTTGATTTCCTCAACCATATACAGAATATCGTTTGCCGCTAAATCCTTTTTAGCGCACAAAAGTCCCATATCGGACACATATATTTTGAATGAGTCAATATCTCTGTAATTTTCAAGCGGCTTTTTAATCTGCTCCACCTTATAAACCTGCGACACAATTCCCGACAGGCAAAGCCACTCAATTGCATTCTCAAATTCTGACGCACGTCCTCCCTTTTTAATCAGCTTATATTGAAAGCGTGTATTTTTCTTTGAAAGCTGAACGGTGATATTGTCATAGGTCAGCCTTGTTTTCTTGATTTCATTCAGATTATTGTATTTGCTCATATCATTCAGATAGCTCGCAAGAATTGTATCCTGCGTATGTCGAACAAGAATATAATCCTTCGTTTCGGAAAACTGCATAACGCATTCGGGCATTCCGCCGACAACAAGGTACTGACGGTAAAGTGTCATAGCCGCATCGTGCAGAGCAGACGGCAACGGCGTATTGTCGTCAAAGCATTTCTTTATTTGCTCAACCAGTGCGTCCTCGCCCATTGCAAGCATAAACTCCTCCATATCCATCGGATAGAGCGTTTTCAGATCAACTTTGCCAACAGGAAACGAAAATTTAGCCCTGTTCACCGCAACGCCAAGCAGACTTCCGGCTACAATAATATGATAATCCGGAGCTTCCTCACAAAAATATTTCAGCGATGTCAACGCTCTTTCGCAAAGCTGAACCTCATCAAACACAATCAGCGTTTTTTCCCTGACTATAGTCTGACCTGCGATATGTGACAAAATCGGTATAAGATAATCGGGACTTATGTTTTCGTCAAAGGTTTCATTAAGCTTCGGATTAGTTTCAAAATTAAAATAAGCTACGTTATCATAATGATTACGACCGAACTCCAAAATCGAGTAGGTTTTGCCGACCTGCCTTGCACCCTGTAAAATAAGGGGTTTTCTGTGTTCACTTTCTTTCCAGTTCTCCAGAAATTTCATAATCTTTCTATACATAATTCAGACCTCCTTAAAGGCTCTGATTATAGTATAACAAGTATTCGTGTAAAAATCAATGATTTTTACATTGTTTTTCACACTAAATTACACGAATGTTTTTAAAAAACTTACACTATTCGACACTAAATAACGGCTGACGGAAAACAAACCTCCGTCAGCCGTTTATATATAATTGAATCACACCTTGATATTTTTCATCTCGTCGCCGAGAATGTCGCTGATTTCCTTTAAGTGTCCCGTGCTCTTATCCTTTAGCTTATAATGCTGAACAAGACCGAATCCCGGATACTCGTTGCCCTCAACGACAACAGGACCTTTTACAGAAAACGCTATATCCCAGCCGATATACCTAACCTGCGGTATTCTCATATGCGCTTCCTTGCACATATCAAACGCTTCCTTAACGCCTGCTATCTTAACGTCCTTGAATTTCTTGCCTGTCAGCGGGTGAGTATCGTAAACGTTTCCGTAATCATCGATTACATTGCCGTCGATTCTGCCGTCCTCACCGAGCGAAAAATACAAGTCGTTGCTACAGCCGATAACATTCGATTCGTCCTGATTGATTCTCAGCGCATTGTTCACAAGATAAACCTTGCCGTCCTTGTAGAGCGTGATAACCCTGAACGAGTTTACCGCATTCGGATTTATCTCGTTTAAGTCGTCGTTCTGAATGATTGCTTCTTCGACCAACAGCTGATTGTTCTCGACAAGCTCCTTGTACAATGCGTCATAGTCCTTGACGTCCTTAACGACAATCTTTGAAATTCCGTGTCCGCACTCACCATTTGTCAGCTTTGCAAAGACAATATCTCTGCCCTGCATAAACTGCTTTAAGCCCTCTGCGTCGGTTTCACGCAGATTGAGATAATCACGCTTTAGATACTCGTTGAAAAATCTGTCAAAAACGAGCTTGTCATTCAGAAGCACAATGTAATCATCATCATTGAGATATTCAAGAATTTTGTAGAACTTCTTTGCGGTTACGAATGTATCCTTTTCAGCCTTTGTAGCCTGAATATAATTTCCTCTGAAATAGTCCGTATAGCCCGAACCCCTCGTCAGAAAATTAACAAACATATCAAAAACAATATATGCCTTTGATTTTCCGCTGTTCTGATGAATAACCTCAATATGTTTTTTCATTCTGTCAGAATTAATATCCTTGAACTTATGCAAAAGCCATCTCGTTACACCCATTTTGTCACCTTGTTTCCTCATCAAACACAGTTTGATTGTTTTTAGTATAAACTCTCCTGTTGTTTTTGCCGACGTCAAGCAATGTCTTTGAAATTGAGTTGCCCTCAAATCTGCTCAATTCGCCAAGCGTAATTCCTCCGCCCAGAATATACACAGTATCGGACAGCTTAACGTCATCGTCAACCCTTATAACCATCATATTCATTGCAATCTCGCCGACTGCAAAATACTTTTTGCCGTTGATTACAACATATCTGCCTGCATTTCTTCTTCCGATTCCGTTGTTGTAGCCTATCGGCAGTACGGCAATTTTTATATCTTCCTCGGCTGTGTATGTCGCACCGTAGCCGACGCACTCGCCTTTTTTAACCTCTTTAATCTGCAAAATTGAAGTTGTCATACTCATCGCAGGCTTAACGTCAATTTCTGCATCATAAATAAGCTTACTTAAATTGTACTTTTTCTGACAATAGCTGTTTCTCAAATTCCGCAGTTTATCCTTGAGTCCGCTGTTGCAGTAGTTCGGAGCAACGTTGTAGCCGTAAGACAAAATGCCCGTTCTCACGCCGTTTGCAAATTCAAACTTCGGGTGCGACAAAAGAATCACACTGCTTCCCAGATGAACAATAGGAATTTCCTTAAGGTCAATCAGACTTGTAATCTCCTTAAAGCTTTCAACCTGATTGTCAAAATGATTGTCAAACATACCGATAGTTGCAAAGTGAGTGAAGATTCCCTCAAGATACAGATTCTCGGTCTGCTTAATCATTTCAACAGCCTTTTTAACTTCGTTCTTGTCCTTAAAGCCGAGGCGGTTCATACCCGAATCAATTTTTATATGAATTTTCAGCTTTGACTTAACGCCTGTTGCAATAAGCTCTTTGAGATAATCAAGGTCGTGTACAACAACCGTAAAATTACGGCTTGCCGCCGTTTCAATATCGCTTAAGCTAATCGGCTCAAGAATAAGAACGGGAACATCGCTGTTGTACTTCCTGATTTTCAGAGCCTCGTCAACATACGAAACAGCAATATAGTTAATATTATTATTTACAAGCTCGTTTACTATGTATTCGCCGTGACCGTATGCGCTTGACTTAAGCACGGCAAAAAAGTAATCGTACTCCTTGTATTTTTCCGTAATGGCTCTTGCATTACGTGCAATGTTATCAAGATTAATTGTAACGCTCGTTTCGTTTACCACACTACTCCCTCGCATTTCCCCTGATTTTTATATATCCTGTAATTGCACCCTGCATAATTTCTTCAATCTGTTCAGGCTCGTCGGGGAGCAGAACAAGCATCTGGCTGTCTGCCCTTACAACATATCCGTCGTCACCCGTTGGATTTTTAAGCTTTTTGCAATCGTCTACGCAGGAGCTTTTTATAAGACGTGAAACAATGTATTTGACATCTCTTTCATCGCCAAAGCCCAGACCGCCAATGACAAAAACTATATTACATTCTCCGAATGCTTCTGTCAAGGCATTACACAGACTACCCCTGTCGGCGGCAAATGAAATATCGCTCACATCAAGGTCAAGCTCCGAAAAACTCTTTTTGAGCGCACGCTCGCAAAGTGAAGTTTTCCTCGCCGAATAAAATATCGTTTTACATTCCACCATACTCGCCTCCCGCTACTGCGCCTGTGCGTACTCGGGTTTCAGCGTATAATCAAATACCGGAGCAATATCCATATTGCAGGTGACGTTGCTGTAGTCAAGGCCCCATTCCTTAAACTTGTAGTCATAAAATTCATCACTCGGCTTTGTCGGATTAGCAGGTGCTTTAGCCGCCTTCCCGTACTCAACCTTCTGTTCCGACAGCACAGAGCCGTCATAATTGAGGAACCTTACCGTCAGATAAATCTTCGCCTGAGTTGTAGGCTGCTGTGCAGCAGTCTGACCGTTAGCTCCGGTTGTACCCGCCGTACTGCCTGACGCCGAGCTTGACGGCTCAACAACCTTCTGATTCTTAAAGTCGTAGTCGCCGTTGTACCAGTCAATTTGTCCCTTTTCATATGCGGTGCAGAAATCCGTCACCTTTGGTCTTGTTCCGCCGTATGTCGAGTAGTAAACCTGCGGCCATACGATGTTATTATTAAGCGACGCCTTTGAAACGTCAACCTTCTTCGACTCGCCCACTCTCACCTTTCTTGCCACCACAACTGTTCTCCAGTTTGTAAATTCATAGGAACAGGTTGAAAGCGTGATAAGCTCGTCATCCTCGTTCACGTCAACGGGGCAGTTGAACAGCGAGCGGATTCTTACGTTGTAAACGTAATTCATAAAGTCCTTTTCATTCTGGAAGTCACCAATCATATAATTAAAGAACTCGCCCTGTGTGGAAAGCGTATTCGTTTTGAACACGGAAATGATTTTGTAAGTTCCCTGCGACTTCGGAGTATCAAACTCAATTGTAGGTGTTTTCTTATAAAAATCAAGGTTGCCCGTTGTTCCGCCGAACTTCATCAAATCTCCGAAGAAAGAGCCGTCCTGAATGTGGTGTCCGTGAATAACGGTATTCTTGCTGTCCGTACCGTTTGTACAGCGGTAATCAAGGAAAATACTGCCGAACGAATCCCATTCCTTCTTGTAGTTGTGCGAAAGATAGAACTGGTAATTTCTGTCGTCACCCTTGTGCCACAGAACGGGATAGTCAATCTTCGTATTGTCCATCTCAATCCAGCCGACAATTTCGTCGTTGACTTCCTTGAGCTTTTTCCAGTCTATAGTATCTCCCTTATCGGGCTTTTTATCCTTTTGCGTATCGTCCTCAATACCGTGGGCAATCTTCTGAATTTCACCGTTAAGTGCGGCGTTTCTCATACTCAGGAACACCATATTGTACATCAGCATTGAAAGCGCAGTAAGGAAAACAAGGAATGATGCGATTACAACGCATTTTCTTGTAACCTCCTTGCCACCGTCGCCCCTCATCGGGATAAATTTATAAGCAAAGCCTGTTCTTTCGGGAATATACTCTTTAATTCCGAATCCGTCGGGGTAATCCTCTGCGGAGTTTTCAAAAACTTCCTTTGTTCTCACAGCCGCAAGTGAAATCACGTCGTCGTCGTTTTCACCCGTAAGGCGAGCCTGAGGAAGTACGGCAACCTCCAAGCCCTTGAACATAAAGCAATAGCCCTTGTAGCCGTTGCCGAATTCACCGAGCTTGAACACCTTTGACTTTTTGCGGTAGAGCTTAAATTCTTCTTCAAGAGCGTCAAGCTCCTCCTGCGTTGCGCCATTCTTTTTGGCATCCCTGAAAGCCTTATCTCTCTTTTTCCAGTAATCCTTCGGCGTGCGCTCGTTTGCGCTGTGCTCCGCCTCGGCAACCGTTTCAACAAAATACTTTCTGAACGATGAGCTGTCGGTTGTCGAAAGGGCGTTTGCAATAATCACAACGTCGGGTCTGTTTTCTGACTTTGCAATCTCGTCAAGAGAAGCTCTGATTTTCCTTGCGTTCAGCACGGTGTTTTTAACGCCTGTAAGCGTGTAGCCGTATCTGTCAAGCCTTGCTTTAAGCTCGGGCTTTTTGCCGACAAGACCTGCGGCGTTCTTGTTTCTTACCACCGAAATAATTTCAATATTAACCTGACTCACCTGAGTATCACCCCTTTGTATCAGTCGTCAGCTGAAATATATGTTATCTTAAGGTTTTGCAGAGCCTCGTCAACAAGCGGTGCAAAGCCTGCCTTTTTCTGAGCCTCTTTTACGTATTTCAGCACAGGTCTTGTGCGTGGGTGCTTTGGCGTAAACACCGTACAGCAATCCTCGTAAGGCTCAATCGAAGTTTCGTAGGTATCTATCTTGTAAGAAATGTCGATAATCTCCTGCTTATCCATACCAATCAGCGGTCTGAACACAACCATATCGGTTGCTTCGTCGGTACAGCCCAGTGCACCGATTGTCTGGCTTGCGACCTGACCGAGGCTCTCGCCCGTAATGAGCGCCAAGCAGTCGTTGTCAAGCGCAATCTTCTCGGAAATTTTCATCATCAGACGGCGCATAATAATTGTAAACAGCTCCTCGGGACAATCGTCCTTTATCTTCTCCTGAATCTTTGTAAACGGCACTGTGTACATAGTCATTCTGCCCGCATAGCGGCTGACCTTCTGAAGGAGCTTTACAACCTTTTCTTCCGCACGTCTGCTTGTGTAGGGCGGACTAGCAAAGTGAACGGCGGTTAGCTTGATACCACGCTTTGCCATCATATATGCGGCTACAGGGGAGTCAATTCCTCCGCTTATCAGAATAGCCGCCCTGCCGCCTGTTCCGACGGGAATACCGCCTGCGCCCTTTTCGGGGTCGCAGTGGATATATGCGCCGAAATCACGGATTTCAACATAAACGGTGACCTCCGGGTTGTGAACGTCAACCGTAAGGTGTGGGAATTTTTCAAGAATCACTCCGCCCAGCTCACGGCAAATTTCAGGCGACTTGTACGGAAAACGCTTGTCACTGCGCTTTGCCTCAACCTTAAAGGTTTTCGCCGATTTAAGAGTTTTTTCAAGATAAGCGGGTGCGGTCTGCAAAACGGAGTCAAGCGTTTTTTCCTCGCAGACAGCCGCCCTTGAGTAGGCGACAATGCCGAACACCCTTGAAATTCTCTCACACGCCTCATCCAAATCAATATCCTCCGACAGCGGCTTAACATATATAGTCGACTGCGCCGAGGTAATCTCAAAACGTCCGAGAGGACTTAAAGCAAATTTGATATTCTTTTTTAAAACGTCTTCAAACGAACGGCGGTTAAGTCCCTTTAAAACAATTTCGCCGTCCTTCAAAAGGATAATTTCTTTCATATGCCTTCCTTAAAATAAATTTATATATTAATTCCGAATTACGCATTCCGAATTCCGAATTAAATTCACCTGTGTGCCAGTACCGAAAGTCCTGTTTCAATGCTTTTGCAAAGCACGTCAACGTCCTCTTTGCAGTTGTATTTTGAAAAGCTGATTCTGATTGCGCTGTCAGCACGTTCTCGTGAAAGTCCCATTGCGCTCAGAACGTGGCTCGGTTTGCCCTTTGCACAGGCACTTCCCGAGGAAACAAAAACGTCAAACTCTTCAAGAAAATGGAGCATTGTTTCGCTCCTCACCCTGCCTACCGAAACATTCAGCACATACGGCAGAGCGTTTTCGGGAGAATTAATAATTACTCCGTCAATGCTTTTCAGCTTTTGCCTTGCATATTCGTTAAGCTCCGATATTTCCCGATAATTTTCATCAATATTGAATTCCTCGCAGGCAACTCCGAAAGCTGCAATCAGCGGCAGTGCCTCTGTACCGGGGCGGATTTTCTTTTCCTGCTCGCCGCCGTACTGGTGAGGAATAATGCGAACGCCCTTTTTTATGTACAGCGCACCGCACCCCTTTGGTGCGTGAACCTTATGTGCGCTGACGGTAATCAAATCCGCACAAAGCCGCCTTGCGTTAAGCGCAATTTTTCCGAACGCCTGAACAGCGTCTGTGTGGCAGATTGTGTCTCTGTTCTTTTCCTTAACAGCCGAAAAAATCTCGCTTACAGGCATTACCGCACCTGTTTCGTTGTTAACGCACATAACGGAAACAAGGATTGTATTTTCATCAACCTCCTGAAAAACGCTTTCGGGAGTGATAATTCCGTCCTCGTTCGGTGAAATTCTGACAATCTCAAAGCCATCGTTTTCAAGCTTCTGCGCCGATTCAATAATACTGCTGTGCTCAACAGATGAAATAATAATCTTGTTGCCACGTCTTTTTTTCGCCTGAGCAACGCCGAAAAGCGCAGTGTTGTTAGCCTCTGTGCCGCCGCTTGTAAAGAAAATTTCTTCACTCTGTGCACCGAGCCTTTTTGCAACAGACCTTCTCGCCGTTTCAAGCTCCTTTTCCGCATTCATTCCCATGAGGTGCAGAGATGAGGGATTGCCGTAATTTTCAACCATTATCCTATATGCCTTTTCAGCCGCTTTTTCGGAAACAGCCGTAGTTGCGCTGTTGTCAAGATAATGCTCCAAACCAAATCCCCCACTAAACATAAATATACATTTAACATTATACAACATAAAGTCAGAAAAATAAAGAGAAAATTTTAACATAAATTTAACATATATATTTAAAATACGGACAGAATAAAGGTAAAGAACAGATAACAAAAGGGGTATCATATGATTTCACCAAAAGAATACGATAAAATTGTGAAGAAAAATTCACCGAAAAGTAAATGTTTTGTGAACGGACTGAAAGCTTTTCTCATAGGCGGAGCAATCTGCGCAGTCGGTCAGGGATTTACAAGCCTTTACGGTGCGCTCGGAATTGAGGAACAGCAAGCCAAAACGCTGACCTCGGTAACGCTTATTTTTCTGGGAATACTGCTGACGGCAATCGGCGTGTACGACAAAATCGCAAAACACGCAGGAGCAGGAACGCTCGTTCCGATTACAGGCTTTGCAAACGCAGTTTCCTCCCCTGCAATCGAATTCAAGTCCGAGGGCTATGTTGCAGGCTTGGGCGCAAAGCTGTTCATCATCGCAGGACCGGTAATAGTGTACGGCGTTTCAGCGTCAATAATCTACGGCGCAGTACTCTGGATTCTGCATATGTTCGGCATAACGCTGTTTTAATTTAAGCATAAAAATACCGCCCTCACAATGAGAGCGGTATAATTTTACGCTGTTTCTTTTTTCCTTTTTAATTCCTCTTCAAACTTCTCAATTGCCTGTTGCAATTCTTCTTTTGTCATATTCTTTATATCCGCAGGAATTACTACTCTGTCATCAATAAAATATTTCTTATCAGCCATTGCCGAGCACCTCCCAAATATTTATATCATAAGATTGTGAAAGTTTTTCAAGGGCTTTGAGTTGTGATTCAAACTCATCATACCCCTCTTTAATATAGTTTTCAATGTACATACTGTAAATACGTTCATTAACCATTTCATTAGAAGTATACCCAAAAATTTTTCCGTTATGACAAGCTATAAAACCTATCTTATAGCTGTTTCTAAAACAAGAATTCAAGTCGGATACACTTGGCGGCATACTGCTCGGATGGGTATGTAAAGTAGTAATATTCCGCCTTCTGTCAATTGTGCTTATCATCTTATCTGTATAAACAATAGCACGTTCATCAATACTGTCCGTTACGGCAAAAATTATTTCTCCCGTATCGGAGTCAATCCAGTACATATCCTCCAATGCAGTTCCGCTTCTGTGTTTCAAAGCTTTCTTTGCACAAACGTAAAGTGTTTTATTTACTATTTGATTATCAGTAGCATTGTCGTATTTTCTTTTATACTCGCCGCTTTCTATGTATGTTTTATTGACAAGCGTACTTTTGTTACGACCATACCGCTGATTTTCAAGGTTCACATAATCACTCCTCATTTTTATTATAACATTTATTTTTTATATTGCAATATAAATTTTCCCATAGTAAAATCGGGACGGTCAAAAAAACGCCCCGATTTTTGCTGTCAATCCGCTACAGTGCCAGCGTTCTGAAATTGTCGTTGAGGATGTTACAGCTGTTATTAAGCTTTTCAATTTCCTCCTCGGTGAGCTTCATTTCAAGAATCCGCTTTGCTCCTCCTGCGTTCACAAAGCAGGGATTGCCGATGAACACGTCCTTTTTACAGCCGTATTCTCCCCTCAGTCTTGTCGAAACCGTCAGAACTGAATTTTCATCATTCAAAATCGCCCTTGCAATCCTGACAATCGCCATACCTATTCCGTAATACGTTGCGCCCTTCGCTTCAATTATCTCCTGTGCCGCTGTGCGAACGTCAACGGCGATTTTTTCAAGCTCCTCCATAGAATACGTCTGTGAATTGTCGGCAAGCACGTCCTTAATCGGCTTGACTGCCAAAATCGCCTGACTCCACGGCACAAACTCGCTGTCGCCGTGCTCGCCGATTACGTATGCGTGAATATTCCTCGGGTCAATCTCGAAATACTCCCCCATAAGATAGCGCAGTCGTGCGGTATCAAGCGTTGTACCCGTGCCGATAACCTTCGCCGCATTAAAGCCCGAAAGCTCAAACGTAACCCTCGTCATAATGTCAACGGGGTTTGTCGCAACGAGGAAAATTCCGTCAAAGCCGCTCTGCACCACATTCGGCACAATTGATGCAAAAACCTTTGTGTTCCTCTGCAAAAGCTCCAGTCTGCTCTCGCCCGGCTTCTGATTAACCCCTGCGCAGATTACAACAATGTCAGCATCCGAGCAGTCGTTGTAGCTTCCGCTGTAGATCTTCATACTTGAATTTGAAAACGCAAGACCGTGATTCAAATCCATAGCCTCGCCGTTGGCTCGCTTTTCGTTGATGTCAATCAGCACCAGCTCATCACAAAGATTGCGGTTAAGAGCCGCATAAGCAAAGCTCATTCCGACCATTCCCGTACCGATAAGTACAATTTTTTTCCTGTTGTCAGCCATAAATTTCTCCCTTTCAATGATTCACAATTTCCGCAACAGATTTATGCGGAATTTATATAAGCTCTATTATTTTCTGCCGACAGAGTTTTATTATTCCGAAAAATTGTTCACTGTTAATAATTCCTTGATATATTTAACTGCAAATCAAAATTTTCCAATAATTTCACATTAAATATGTAAAAAATATGAAAAAACGCCTTGAAAGTCAAGATATTTTATGCTAATATTAATAAGATAAAGCTATACATTTCAAAATGTTTTATTGTGAATTTTTATATGAAAGGAAATGAGAAAATGTACAAAATAGTTAAGAAAAAAGTTCTTAACCCCACTGTTACATTGATGGAAATTGACGCTCCGCTTATCGCTAAAAAAGCAGAGCCGGGTCAGTTCATCATTCTCCGTGTTGACGAGGACAGCGAGCGTATTCCGCTTACCGTTGCAGGCTATGACAGAGAGGCAGGAACAGTAAGAATCATCTTCCAGATTGTCGGCGCTACTACCGAAAGGCTGAATCACCTTGAAGAGGGCGACTGCATTCACGACTTCGTAGGCCCTCTCGGCGTTCCCACACACACAGACGGTCTTAAAAAGGTTTGTGTAGTCGGCGGCGGCGTTGGCTGTGCAATCGCACTTCCCGTTGCAGAGAAGCTCCACGAGCTTGGCTGTGAGGTTCACTCAATTGTCGGCTTCAGAAACAAAGACCTCGTTATTCTCGAGGACGAATTCAAGGCTTGCTCCGACAAGTTTATCCTTATGACCGACGACGGCTCCTACGGCGAAAAGGGCGTTGTAACCGCTCCGCTTGAAAAGCTCATTAACGACGGCGAAAACTACGACCTCGTTATCACAATCGGTCCGCTTATTATGATGAAGTTCGTTGTCAAAACAACAAAACCCCACAACATTCCCACAACCGTTTCAATGAACCCGATTATGATTGACGGAACAGGTATGTGCGGCGGCTGTCGTCTTACAGTAGGCGGAGAAACAAAGTTTGCCTGCGTTGACGGTCCTGACTTTGACGGCTTCAAGGTTGACTTTGACGAGGCTATGAAGCGCGGCTCAATGTACAAACCCTTTGAGCGCCACGCTTACGAAGAAACCTGCAATCTTTTCAAAAAGGAGGTTGAGTAATTATGCCTAATATGTCACCCAAAAAGGCACCAATGCCAACCCAGGATCCCGATGTAAGAAACAAAAACTTCCTCGAGGTAGCAACAGGCTACACTCAGGAGGTTGCTATAGAAGAGGCACAGCGTTGCCTTAACTGCAAAACAAAGCCCTGCGTTGCAGGCTGTCCCGTACATATTGCAATCCCCGACTTCATCAAAGAGGTTGCAAACGGCAATTTTGCGGCAGCTTATGACGTTATTTCCGAGTCAAGCTCACTTCCTGCCGTATGCGGACGTGTTTGTCCTCAGGAAACACAGTGTGAGTCAAAGTGCGTAAGAGGCATCAAGACCGAGCCTGTAGGTATCGGCAGACTTGAGCGTTTCGTTGCCGACTGGCACAACGCACAGCCGAACGCAGAGGTTCACAAGCCCGAATCAAACGGTCACAAGGTAGCCGTTATCGGTTCCGGTCCTGCCGGTCTTACCTGCGCTGGCGACCTTGCAAAGAAGGGCTATGACGTAACTGTATTCGAGGCTCTCCACCTTGCCGGCGGCGTACTCGTTTATGGTATCCCCGAATTCAGACTGCCCAAGTCGATTGTTCAGAAAGAGGTTGACACTCTCAAACAGCTCGGCGTTAAGGTAGAAACAAATATGGTAATCGGCAGAGTAATCTCAATTGACGAGCTTATGGACGAATACGGCTTTGAGTCTGTATTCATCGGCTCCGGCGCAGGACTTCCCAGATTTATGAATATCCCCGGTGAAAACCTCTGCGGCGTTTACTCGGCTAACGAGTTCCTCACAAGAACAAACCTTATGAAAGCGTATAAGGACGACCCGACAACTCCGATTATGCACGCTAAAAAGGTTGCAGTAGTCGGCGGCGGTAACGTTGCAATGGATGCCGCACGTTGTGCAAAGCGTCTTGGCGCTGACGAGGTTTACATTGTATACAGAAGAAGTGAAGAGGAGCTTCCTGCACGTAAGGAAGAGGTTGAGCACGCAAAAGAAGAGGGAATCATCTTCAAGCTTCTCAACAATCCTATTGAAATCATCGGCAACGAGGACGAGTTCGTAACCGGTATGAAGTGCATAAAGATGGAGCTTGGCGAGCCCGACGCAAGCGGCAGAAGAAGACCTGTTCCCGTTGAGGGCAGTGAATTTGTGCTTGACGTTGACGCAGTTATCATCTCAATCGGCACATCGCCCAACCCGCTCATCAAGTCAACAACAAAGGGACTTGACACACAGAAGTGGGGCGGCATTATCGCAGACGAAAACGGTCTTACCTCACGTGAGGGCGTTTACGCAGGCGGTGACGCAGTAACAGGCGCCGCAACCGTTATTCTCGCAATGGGCGCAGGCAAAACAGCCGCAGCCGCAATTGACGAGTACATTCAGAACAAAAATAAATAAGTTTTTATTTTAAAAAATCACGGTCGGAACATTGCCACCAAGCATCGTTCCGACCGTTTTTACAATAACAAAAAGCGGTGATAATATGATAATTGACACACACGTTCACATTGGCAATATGCTTGTTTTCGATATGCCGCCCGAAAACGTGCTTTATTCAATGGATAAGTACGGCATTGATTTTTCTCTTGTTTCAAACATAGAATGTGCCGAGAACGACCACAACGGTAACCCTGTTCCGCATGATTTACAGAAATCACAGAACGCTGTTCTTGAAAATACTCTTGAATTTGCAAGAGCTAATTCCGACAAAATCGGGGTATTGCCGTGGCTGAAAATCAGGCAGGAAACACCCGACAAAAAATTCATCAAGATGATTGCCGATAACAGGGATATAATTTACGGACTCAAGCTGCACCCCTTTCATTCAATTACAGCACCCGATGATGAATCGCTTGAATCCATTTATAGATTAGCGGCAGAATACAGCCTGCCCGTTGTTTCCCATACGGGAGGTTGTCCCGAGGCGAACTCACTCCGTCTTTACAATGCGGCTAAAAAGCACCCCGAAGTAAATTTTGTTATGGTTCATATGGACTTAGGAACTGACAACAGTCAGGCAATCGAGTTGCTCGGCAAGTTACCAAATCTCTACGGCGACACAACTTGGGTGCCTATTGAGAGCACTCTAAAAGCAATAAATAAGTGGGGCAGTGAAAAAATCCTCTTCGGCTCTGACAATCCGATTGACGGCAAGGACACCTATTTGCACAATCCAAAAGGTGACCGTTCGCTTTATCAGCAGTATTTCAACGAGTTTAAGACAATGGTGAACAAGGCAGATTATGACAACATAATGTACAAAAACGCCGAAAGACTTTTCGGAATAAAAATTTGATTTTACCTCACAATTATAAAACGCTATCAAAAACGGCAGTTTCAATTCCGAAACTGCCGTTATTTTTCTATGTTTTTATACTGTTTTATGACGTTGAGAAAAAATAATTTTTCGTCATCGCTCAACGTCGATAAGTTCTGCGCAATCTGATTCATAATTTTATCGCCCTGCACTTCCATTGTATCGCTTAAAAGATAGTCAACCGTAACACCGAGAGCGTCGGCAATCTTCACAAGCGTTTCAACGCTCATATTCCTGCCGTTTTCAATCAGGCTCATAAAATTTGTCGATATGTCAACCATTTCCGCAAGCTTCTCCTGCGTAATTCCGCAATTCATACGAGTTTTTCTTATTCTGTTCCCCAAGCAATATAAATCCATACAGTCAACCTCCAACTACTATTATAGTTGGATTATTTTAAGTAAAAACACATTATATTTGTAATTTTATATTGACAATATTTGTAGTTATATATATAATATATACATAAACGAACAAATATCGATAAATTATCTGTGTTTGTTTATCAAATTATTTTAAGGAGAATTTGTATGTACACAAGACCAATCATTTACAAGGTTTATTCAATTATCGTTATGGTATTTGCCGCTTTAGGGTTTATCGGCAGTATAATTTCGGGATTTTCATTCACAAGTATGATGTCAAAATACTTTCCGTTCCTAAACAATCTGTCTGTCGCAGTAATGATTTTATTCGTGCTCGTTTCTTTAGTATCATTATTTTTCAGTTACATTGAATTTTCTTCAATGTTCACCTTTGCAGAAATGATTGAATACGAAAACAGCAATTCAATGTATCCTTTTGAAAAGAAGTCTTTCGTACTCCCTGCAAAGTTTTACAAAGGCTACGGCTCTGTTATTTTCTACATCACTTTATTTTTACAAGCTATTGTAATAATTGCCACAATAATCAGTGCTTCAATTGAAAAGCAGGCATTTATTTGCTTACCTGTTATACCTATCGCAATTTCTTTACTTTCACTTGTTCTGACCTACATAGTTTATTATGCAAAATACAAGGCTTTCTCTGATTTGCTCCAGATTGTCAGCCAAAAGGAAGTTGATCAGGCAACAAAGGAAAGCCTTAAGGAAAACAAGCCCAATCTTCTTCGTGGATATTGCACATTCCTTTTTGTAATCGCAATTCTCTCTGCTATAGCGATTATCGCTTTAGTCATATTTATGTTTAATCCGCTTTCAAGTGTGCTCGGAGCAGGATTAGCAATTGCAGTTTCAGCGATATACATTGTTCTCGGTATTCTGCTATTCCTGTCCTTGAGCGTAACAGGCTGTTACTTTGATAACCTTGCTAAAATGCTTGAACACCATATGATTAGATTTAAGATGATATAATATATGGAGAATAATACAATGAAAAGTAAAAAGGAATTTTTAAGCGAATATCGTTCAAAACACCCTGAAATTTGGGTTTATTTGGTGCTTGAACTTATTTTTGATATTGTTGGAGCGATTATTATTATTATTAACGCCAAAGAATTGATTGGATACCACTCCCGATACGATGAACCCAAACTGGTATTTTTTGTTTTTCTCGGTTTGTTTTTTTGGATTTTAGGATTAATATTTCTATGTCTGATTAAAAGATTAGAATCAAATGGTAATCAGGAATACGAGCATTACCTTATAACGTATTCAACAAATCAACATTCCGGTACCAACAATACTTGGATATGTTCAAAATGTGGGAATTATAACGAAAACATCAGATTAATTTGTTCCCGTTGTTCTGAACCAAAACCGTATGCTGTTTCACAGCAAAATATCGGTACCACCATCGCAAACAATTGGACGTGTCCAAATTGCGGAAAAGTAAACCAAAACTATGTCGGTACTTGCGGATGCGGAGAGGTGAAGCCAAGATGAAAAAGCACTTAAAATACATTTTATGCATTGTTTTAGCTTTTGTTCTTTCAATGAGCTTTATTACAGGTTGCACAAGTAACAGTAATGAAAATCAAGATAAAATAATCATAAACAACCAATATGGTACTTATTATTTTACAGGCAGCAATCTTTTCAAGCTTAACGATGATGATACTGTAACTCCTGTTTCAGAAAAAAATGCTGAAGAAGATAACAATGTATATGTCAGCTCTGACTACAAGCATTATTATTTTGACAATAAAATCTATGATTTTAATTGGGCTGACTATTTCTGTTACAAATTTAATGACGATTCCGCAGAATTAGAGAAAACTGTATTAATTAATGAAGAAACTCTGAAAAACAGCGTTTTATCCGTTAATGGTACCGTTATCATAGGCGGTATCTATAAACCAATTGCATTAGGTGACTTTATTTACTTTATTTATTATCCAAGTAATGATTATTTTGAAGTTTGCAAAAGCAAGGCGTATCGTTTAGGAAGAATGAAAACAGACGGCTCAAATATAGAATTTGTCAATGAAGAAATTGCATCCGATTATACAATATATAACGGTTGGATTTACTTTTTCGATAACGGTTATACTTTTAATACTTCAAAAAGCGATTATGAAATCAACGAAGAAAGAATCGGATTCTATAAAATGAAGCCTGATGGTAGTGAAAAAACGCTCCTACTTAATGAATTCAGGGGATCTGAAGCTCTCTCAAAAAACACTTATGATAAAACAAACTATTGTTTCAATATTAACTCATTTGACGATTACATATATTTTGTTGACATTTCGGACAATGGAGAAAGCAAATTATACCGAATGAAACCTGACGGTACAGATGTTGAACCTGTTAGTGAAAACGGAGCTCAAAACTATACTGTTGATGGTAACACACTTTATTACACAACCGGAACTAACAATCAAGCTGTTTTGGACGGCAGAACGCTTTATAGTGTATCACTGGAAACAGGAAAAGAAACAGAATTATTTAAACTTTCGGCATATCCTGATTTGACATTTACAATCTATAAAGACTATATTTATTTTCACGACGATAATCGATATGTAGCTAATGAAATCCGAGGCGCAAGGTATAATCAAATAGAGAAAACAATGGAATATCTTAATTTTATTCAAGAAACAAGAACAACCACCGAGGGAGTATTAGGCGTTGAAAAGAAAACCCTTTTACCACCTAAATGTTATTGGGAAAGTGTTGAACCGACAAAAAGTTCAAATGGGCAGTTAGTTTACTGATACAAACACAAAAACGGCGGCTTCGCAATGAAGCCGCCGTAATTTTTTGTGTTTTATTTAATGTCACGTTAAAATCAGATAACTCTTACTCTGATGACGCCGTCAACAGATGCAATCTTGTCTGCGTCTGCCTTATCTGTGCCT
>CAMKNF010000002.1 GCA_946414115.1 uncultured Ruminococcus sp.
CCACCGAGATCTACACTCTTTCCCTACACGACGCTCTTCCGATCTCTTGAAATCGTCCCTGTTGTCAACAAAATTGACTTGCCCAGCGCAGACCCCGACAGGGTTATTCAGGAGATTGAGGACGTTATCGGAATCCCTGCCGAGGACGCACCGAAAATTTCGGCAAAGGCGGGAATCAACATTCACGCTGTTCTCGAAAAGGTTGTTTCGGACATTCCTGCTCCGACAGGCGATATAAACGCACCGCTTCGTGCGCTGATTTTTGACAGCTACTACGACAGCTACAAGGGCGTTATCATATATGTAAGGCTCAAAGAAGGACAGATTCACCCGGGCGACGAATTTATGCTTATGGCTACGGGCAGTAAGTTTAATGTTGTTGAGTGCGGACTTATGCATGCAACGCAGATGGAAAAGACCGACGGACTTTACGCAGGTGAGGTTGGCTATATTGCAGGCTCAATCAAAACGCTTGCCGATGCAAAGGTGGGCGACACCGTAACACTTACGTCAAACCCTGCCGAAGAGCCTTTGCCCGGATACCGTGAGGCTCAGCCGATGGTATTCTGCGGTATTTATCCCGTTGACGGCGCAAAGTACGGCGACCTGAAGGACGCTCTTGAAAAGTTACAGCTTAATGATGCGGCTCTTTCGTTTGAGCCTGAAACCTCGGTTGCACTCGGCTTTGGTTTCCGTTGCGGATTCCTCGGACTTCTGCATATGGAGATTATTCAGGAACGTCTTGAACGTGAATATCAGCTCGATTTGATTACAACCGCACCGAGCGTTATTTACAGAATCACACGCACAGACGGCACGGTTGAGATGATTGACAACCCCACAAACTACCCCGATCCCTCTCTCATTCAGACGGCAGAGGAGCCTGTTGCAGACGCACATATCTACACGCCGAAGGAGTACGTCGGCAACATTATGGAGCTTTGTCAGGACAGGCGAGGAACGTTTGTTGATATGCAGTACATTGACGCTGACAGGGTGGATTTGCACTACATTCTTCCGCTTGCCGAGATTATCTACGACTTTTTCGACACGCTCAAATCACGCACAAGGGGCTACGCTTCATTTGACTACGAGATGAAGGAGTATGTTCCGAGCCAGCTTGTAAAGCTTGACATTATGCTCAACGGCGAGGTTGTTGATGCACTTTCGTTCATCATTCACAAGGACAAGGCGTACGGCAGAGCGAGAAAAATGGCTGAAAAGCTCAAGGAGAAAATCCCCAGACAGCTGTTTGAAGTGCCGATTCAGGCTTGCATAGGCGGCAAAATCATAGCGAGAGAAACCGTTAAGGCTATGCGCAAGGACGTGCTTGCAAAGTGCTACGGCGGCGACATCAGCCGAAAGAAGAAACTTCTTGAAAAGCAGAAAGAGGGTAAAAAGCGTATGCGCCAGCTCGGCTCGGTAGAGGTTCCGCAGGAGGCGTTTATGGCTGTTTTGAAATTAGATACGGACTGATTTTATCAGGAGGAATTTTAACTTTATACATTTAGGGCTTGTTTAGTAAATAGCGGAATGCACCAAAAGATTTGATTTTGTGCGTTTCGTCATTTATTAAGCAAGCCCTAATATCTTTTTGTAAAATTATGAATTTATACAGATTTTTTTGGAAAATCTTCTTTTATCGTGCTTTATAATACAATCACGGATTAAAAAAGCAAATACATAAGTTTTTAATTTTTACTTAAGGAGAGATAATAATGTTAACAGAAAAATTAACAGCTAAAAAAGGAAAGTCATATTTATCGGGAATTCTTGCATTGTTGATGATGTTTGTTTTCAGCATCACAGCAGTTTCCGCAAAGGAGAGAGAGCCTATTCCGGGTGATGTTGACTTGGATTCGGAAGTTACAGTTGCTGATGCTACGCTGATTCAAAAGTATTTAGCAAGGATTTGTGACCTGTCTGATGCTCAGTTGGAAAATGCAGATACAGACAAGGACGGACATATCAGTATTATTGATGCCACTCGCATTCAGGAATATCTGGTTTACGGGAGAGAGCTTGACCGGAAAGAACCGGAAGAAACTACTGCTGCAACACAGCCCACAACACAGCCTACAACAGAAATTACTGCTCATCGTGTATACCCTACGGAGCCTAAAGAAACCGAACCATTTGAAAACCTTACATACAGTGAAAAATATGCAAAGGAAGTCCTTGATTTAATCAATGAAGAGAGAGCAAAAGTCGGCGCAGCTCCTTTGGCGGCTGATGATACTTTGAATGAGGTTGCAAAAATAAGAGCTAAAGAAATTTCAACTTACTTCTCTCACACAAGACCGGATGGTTCAAGCTGTTTTTCCGCTATTGAGGGTTTAAACATTAAGTGGAAGGCTCTGGGTGAAAATATTGCCGGCGGTTTTGACGAACCTACTCGTGTAATGAACGCTTGGATGCATTCGGAAGGACACCGTGCAAACATCTTAAACGATACTTTTGAGATTGTCGGCATTGCTTGCTATAATTATAACGGAAACTATTATTGGGTTCAGTATTTTATGGCTGAATGGTAATACAAAAGGTCGGGCAACCGTTTAGCGGTTAAACCCGACCTTTGTTTTTTATTTACATTCAGTTGTGCAGAATTATGCCTTGCCAACCGAGCCGAAGAGTTCCATTTTCTCCTTAACAGTAGCCTTGATAGCCTCTGCGCCGGGAGCGAGGAGCTTTCTGGGGTCAAAGCCCTTGCCCTGAAGGTCCTTGCCTGCTTCAATGTATTCTCTTGTTGCTGCTGCAAATGCGAGCTGGCACTCTGTGTTTACGTTAATCTTTGAAACGCCGAGAGAGATTGCCTTCTTAATCATATCGGCAGGAATGCCTGTGCCTCCGTGTAGTACGAGGGGCATTTCGCCTGTGAGCTGCTGAATAGCGTCGAGTGTTTCAAAGCTTAAGCCCTGCCAGTTTTCGGGATATTTGCCGTGAATGTTGCCGATACCTGCTGCGAGCATTGTAACGCCGAGGTCTGCAATCTGCTTGCATTCCTGCGGATCTGCACATTCGCCTGCACCGATAACGCCGTCTTCCTCGCCGCCGATTGAGCCAACCTCAGCCTCAAGTGAAAGACCGAGCTTTTCGCAGGTTGCAACGAGTTCCTTTGTCTTTTCAATGTTCTCCTCAATCGGATAGTGTGAGCCGTCGAACATTACTGAGCTGAAGCCTGCTTCGATACAAGCCTTTGCGCCTTCGTATGAGCCATGGTCAAGGTGAAGTGCAACGGGAACTGTGATGTTAAGCTCCTCGAGCATACCGTTTACCATACCTACTACTGTCTTGTAGCCGCACATATATTTTCCTGCGCCCTCGGAAACACCGAGAATTACGGGAGAGTTAAGCTCCTGTGCTGTTAAAAGAATTGACTTTGTCCATTCAAGGTTGTTGATGTTGAACTGACCTACTGCATAGTGGCCTGCCTTTGCTTTTGTAAGCATTTCTTTAGCATTTACTAATGGCATTTTAATCTTCCTTTTGTAAAAAATTTCAGCAGAAAAACGTCTTTCCCTGTTGAGTTATTTTTATTATACAATATATTTTTTTAAATATAAAGCCTTTTGCGCAAACTTTTTGATAATTTTTTAACAATTTATCAATTTGCCTTGTTTATCGGCGCATTTTGATGAATAATCACGAAATTTTCAGAATTTACTCACACACTTGTTTCATAACTTTGTTGATTTTAAAAATATTAAGATGTATAATTAAACTATAATTTAGCCGAGTGCCTCGGCGGGCAAATCAAGTGGAAAAGTCGGTTTGTTAGGAGAAAATTGCAGCCCGAATTTTAAGTTGATATTTAGGTGACGTTTCGGGACGTCAAGGTGATTCCCATATTAGGGGAAATGTCGCAAAGCGACAAAAGGGTTGCCGTTTTCGCAGAAAAGCCGTCCCCTACGGATATAGAGGAAACGTTTGTTTTTAATCGTAGGGACACGGCGTGCCGTGTCCGCAGTGGCAATCAAACTATACCGATTAGATTGTAGTTATAAAGGAAAACAAACCTTTCCGTAGGGGACGGTTTCCCAGACGTCCCAATGTATAAAATGTGAAACAATTTATACATTATGGCGAACACAGTTCGCCGCTACATTTATAAACTTTAAATACCGAACAGGAGATAAAAATATGGACAACAATAATAACTTTGAAAACGGTTTTTACGGCTCTGCTCCGCAAAAGCCATTTACCGATAAAAGCAGTGACGTTCCCGTAAATCCGCAGGCTTTTTCAGGCGAGGGTGAGAGCGTTAATCAGACTGAACAGACTGCGTTTGATGAGCAGAATGTGCAGAGCATAAACACTGTACCCGAACAGATGCAGAATGTCAATTACAGCAACGAGCCTTTCGGTGCGGAAAATCAGACTGCACCCGTGCAGAATACTCCCGAGGTACATAACGCACCGCAGGGAGCATATCGGCAGAATCCCGATTATGCCTATCCACAGCACAATGACTATTCAAATCCGCAGTATTCGGCAAGGGTGAATTATCAGCAGAACGGAATGCCCGTTCAGAATAATTACGGCGGTCAGAATGTAAATTACGGTGGCTGCAATCCACAGTATCAGTACAATCCTAATCCGCAGAATTACAACCCGAATTATCAGAATAACCGGAATATGCCTCCGCAGTACAATGCATATGCGCCTTATCCGCCGATGCCGCCGAGACCTCCGAAAAAGAAGGCGAACGCCGGACTTATTGCCCTTATTGTTGTGCTTTGCGTTCTGCTTGTGGGAAGTATGGCTGGATTTTTCGTTTATTTTGTGTCGGAAAACAGCAAAAAGCAAGACGACAATTCAAGCAACAGCTATAGCTTTACGATGCCGAATTACGGCTATAATATCCCGAGCACAGAGCCGACAACTGCTCCTGTTTCCGAGCACAAGGAGTCGGACTACAGCGACAAGGCTGATGCAAATTACAAGGGCGTTGTGCTTGAAAGCAAACCGAAGGACGCTGACACAAACAAAAGCTATACGGCTGAATCCGCATTTAACAAGGTGTCGGATTCCGTTGTCGGAATTGTCGGCTACACAGATGAAATCACAACTGTTGAAAATTCTGCAACGCAGGGCAGCGGAATTATCCTTACCTCTGACGGATATGTTGTAACGAACGCCCACGTTATCGGCAACAGCAAGACGCAATATCTTTTGCAGGTCGTAACCTCCGACGGCAAGACCTACAATGCAGGCGTAGTGGGCTACGACTCGAGAACCGATATTGCAGTGCTCAAAATGGACGACGCAAAAGACCTTAAAGCCGCAACCTTCGGTAACTCGGAAAATATTGAGCTTGGCGAGGATATTATCGTTGTCGGCAACCCCGGCGGACTTGATTATCAGAACTCAATTACAAAGGGTATAGTTTCGGCTGTTGACAGAAAAATGTCGTCAACGAGCCTTGTAAAATACATTCAGACCGACGCCGCAATCAACCCCGGTAACTCGGGCGGACCGATTGTGAACCTCTACGGTCAGGTTGTCGGCATTGCAACCGCTAAAATCGTTTCCGAAAAGTACGAGGGAATGGGCTTTGCAATTCCGTCTGCGACTGCAAAGGATATAATTGACACGCTTATGAAAAAGGGTTATGTCGAGGGCAGAGTTAAGATTGGAATTACGGGCAGTAATGTTTCGTCAGATGTTGCTTCGGCTTACGGTATTCCGATGGGAATAATGGTTGACGAGATTTCAAAGGACGGTCCGTGCTACGGAACAGAGCTTAAGACCGATGATATTATTACGGGTGTTGACGACAAAGAAATTCAGTCGTTCAGCGATATTTACGAGATACTCGAAACTCACAAGCCGGGCGATAAGATTGTGATTAAGTATTACAGAATGTCGGATCAGTCTACAGGCGAGGTAGAGGTTACGCTTGCCGAGGATAAGTAATTTATTAATGCGGAATTCGGAATTAGCGGTCGCTTCGCTCCGAATTACGCAGGCTCGGTCGTTTTCGGCGGCTCGTAGAGTGAGCTGAATATGTTGCTCAATATAATGGGCGAGGGCGTTTACCACATCTACGACTACCGGCTTTTCTACAGAAATCTTGAAAAAAACGTTCAGACACGCCTTAACGCATATCTGAACGATGAATAACTAACATAAAATAATGCAAGCTCAATTTGCAGAGCTTGCAGAGATAGTGTATGATTGTACAGCAAGAACCATCTAGATTAACATCCGGATGGTTCTTACTGTAATTTAGTCAAAAATTATATCTAAAACATAAATAAACAAAATGCAATTACCGAAACAGCTAATAAAATAAATATTACTAAATAAATTATCCACAGCGTTTTGTTCTTTTTTGTGTTTAAGAAAATGAAAATCAATCCCATCATTAATACAATGCAAAAAGCTAATGACAAGTTCATTGCAATTAGGAATTTAAAATCTATACTGGGCTGAGTAGCAGCGTTATAGTTTATAGTGATTAAAGAAAAAATTGCAACTATTATTCCCATTAAAGCAAGTACATTAGAATATATTTTATGCGACATTGTGTCAATATCTTCTTTTGCTTCTTTAATTGTTTTGTCAACGTCTTTGATTTGTTTGCTGTACTCGGTTTCATAATTGCCAAAACCAACATATTCCTGTTCATTATTAAAGGAAGCATTCTGTTGTTTATCATATGTAATATCAGGTTCTTCCGATAGTGTTTCAAACATAATTTGTGCTATTTTTGTATTTCGTTCAATAGAAATAATATTACAGGAAATATTCTGTACACGAAGGAAAATAAATGTAGAGTGACCGGGGTGGTAACGTGGTGCATCTACACGCAGACCTTGTCTCATTCTGGAATTTTTTTCAGATACAATGCCTATAAGGTTATATGGCATATTTATCTTTTCTTTTGTTTTAACAAAAATAGTTTCATTTGGCTTGAGATTATAGTTGTCAATACCTTTGCTGTTTTCAGCTAATATTTTGTCAACTGTTAAGTCATAAGAAACGCAATTTAAATTGTTCTCGTTATAGTTTTCTGATATTAAATTTTCTTGTTCTACTTTTTTTCGAATGTTTTTATCAACTAAAATCATGTAATCGCCTCTAACTTTGCGTTGACACTATAAAAACACTAATTATATATAATTATACTAGATTTTGATAAAATTAACATAGGCAAATATAACAAATATTATAAATTATTTTTGTGATTTGTATAGAAATCGTATTGCTTATATTAAAATTACACTTAAAAAATATTGAATTATATTGAAAATACTTTCAATTACTTTAGCAACCTCGCCTGTGAAATAAACCTCGCTGAATGGGAAGCATTTTTACAAGGGCATTTTTATCACAACAATATGATTGCTCTGTTTTCAACATACACGGTTTTATCCATTTAAACGTTTCTGCCGCAAAAATGCACATATAATTATGACGATTACTTTTACGTGCTGAAATCATTCAGCCACTCGGAGATGATTTTGTAATCTTCTTTGTGAAAGCCGTGAACGTCGTCATCATAGCTTACAAATTTACAGCTGACATTATACTCTTCAAACTTTTTATTCAATTCTTCTGCCTGTGCAAAGGAAACTTGTTTGTCGAGCTTGCTGTGAATCATCAGTACGGGAACTTTTATTTCGTCTGCCCAGTAAACCGCCGAGCGATTTTCATATTCATACGGCAAATCATCGGGTGAACCTCCGATATAATTCTGAAGTACGGTTTTCATATCATCCCTGTCGTTATAGGCTTTTAACAAGTTGCTGACCGCCGAAACGGCAATTATGCGTTTTACACGGCTGTCTGTTCGTGCTGTCATATACGTCATAATTCCGCCTCGTGATACTCCGGCAACGCACAACTTATCAATGCTTGCAAATTCAAAGCAGTTTTCGCATAAATCAATAAGTGTTGTGACATCTGTCAAATCGTCGCCGCCGAATTGGTCTTGTCCCGTTCCGCCGTCTGCGCCTCTGTATTGCGAGGCTAAAACAATTCTGTCGGTTTCGGCAGAAATCACCGCAGTATCTTCATCATCAAGAAGTCCGATTTTACTGTTTCCGCCACGGTTGTAAATGATGCATTCATATGGATTCAGGCTTTCAATACAGCCAATCGGAATGGAAATATACGCTTTAACGCTGTAAATATCGGAAGTGTATGTGAATTTGTATGTAACACATTTCTCGCTTAAATCGCCGTTTAATGCAATCGGTTCAATATCGGAAATTCCGCTTTTGTTTTCATATGACTCAAAATTATACGGACTGTCAGAAGATATGTTCAATTTTGCCGTGTGTTTGCAGCCGGCAAAAAATATCGTAAGGGCAATTGTAAGAAGAAGTGAAAGCGGCTTTTTCATCACTGTCACTCCATATACCTTACAAGGGAAATTACCTTGCCGAGCAATACAACCTCGTCAACTATAATCGGCTCAAAGCTGTCGTTTTCGGGTTGTAGGCGGAAATGACCGTTTTCCTTGTAAAATCTCTTTACGGTTGCTTCGTCACCGACAAGCGCAACTACGATTTCGCCGTTTTCGGCAACGGGGGTGCGGTGGACGATTACAATGTCGTTGTCGAGAATACCTGCGTTTATCATACTTTCGCCCTGAACACGCAATGCAAAAAGCTCTCTGCCACGCTTAAGGCTTTCGGGAACGGGCACGTAGCATTCGATGTCCTCAACGGCAAGAATCGGGTAGCCTGCGGCAACTCGTCCGAGCACGGGAACTCCTGCCGACTTTTCCTCTCCGCTGATTTTTATGCATCTGTTTACGCCGTGTTCACGGGTGATTAACCCCTTTTCTTCAAGTGCCGTAAGATGATGATGAACTGTTGAGGTTGAGCTTAATCCTGTTTCAGTGCATATTTCACGTACAGATGGAACTCTGCCCTCGACAGAGCATTCCTTGAGATAGTCCAGAATCTTCTGCTGGCTTTTGCTTAAGGGTTTCATAAAATCACGCACCTTTCCGACTAAAGTATAACACATAAAAACAGAAAAATCAAACATTTGTTTTATTTTTTTGAAGATTTTTCAAAATATGACACAAAATAATCTTATGTACATAAAAACGACAAAAATTCTTGCGAAAAACATATAGTTTTCAAAACAAATTCAATTTGATTTCACACAGTTTTCAAACTAATATTGTTTAATATAAGCGTACTCAAAAGACGGAACCGCAACCGTCAGAGTATAATTGTTCTACCCTCCTCAATACGAACCGACGTAGAGGTTCGTACTTGTACCCCTCATTTTTTAAAGAACAGAAAACGCCAAACCTTCCGTAAGGGTTTGGCGTTTTCATTTTACAGGGTAGCCCCTGAGGGCAAATCGGTCGAGTGCCTCGACAGGCAAATCGAGAAGAAAAGTCGATTTGTTCGGTGAAAATTGTAGCCCGAATTTTAAATTGATATATAGGTAACGTTTCGGGACGTCAGGGATGCCGTCCCCTACGGTGACACAGGAAACGTTTGTATTTTTCTATCGTGCAGCCACACAGGGCTGCCCCTACGGTGTGTTATATAACAATCGTTTTATTTATTACGTAGGGGCGACCCTATGTGGTCGCCCGAAACGTTGCCGATATAGCAACATAAAATCAGTAAGCAAACTTATACATACAGCACGCATTATTATAAATTCGGAGCGCAGCGACCATTAATTACGCATTCCGAATTCGCATTCCGCATTAAAAATTCCCGTTTAGCTTACTACAAGGCATAACAATAATGCGTAACTTTGAATTATTGCTCACTGTGCTCAAGTTGCTTTTCACGCAGATACTTGTTCTTTGTTGCTATTCCGCCACGTATATGACGTTCGCTTTTGTTTATGTCGAGAACTCGTCTTACCTCTCGGTAAAGCGCAGGGTTGAGCGTTTTCAGCCGTTGGCTTACGTCCTTGTGCACCGTACTTTTGCTGACGCCGAACTTCTTTGCAGTGCTCCTTACGGTAGCTCCGTTTTCTATTATGTACTCGCCCAGCATTGCTGCACGTTCTTCCACTATTCCTTTCACAAGAAACCCTCCAATCGTCTTACTGATTTATATGCAGAGGATTTATTGTCTATTCATTCGGTGTATTATGATTTGTTGCGATTACTGTACAATTTAACCGACCTTTTGTTAAAAAGCACAAAAATCATTCTAGTATTTCTATTAATTTATTATAATTGATTTGTGGTTTGACAAGTGTTATAATTAGGGTGAAAAGAGGTGGTATTATGAAAAAGTCTGGTAAATTACTTAAAAATTCAATCATTTTTATGCTTACTTTTTTAATGGCGTTTTCGTCAATGACTTTTGCTGTTTGTAATACCGCTTTTGCTGCCGAGATTGATTGTTCCTATATTACATACAATAAAGAGCTTTACGACAGCAACAAGGAACTGTGTGACAGGCTTGCCGAGGGTATGACTAATTTCAGCGAGCAGATTTATGTCGGTGATTTTCATATTAAAGACAAGGCGACTATGCGATATATAATCAAGACTGTTATCAGAAAACACCCCGAACTGTTTTATGTTGATCCTACTCAATATATGCTTGGCTCGGACGGAACCTATATTGCTGTAATATGCCCGATTTATCTCTATGACACGCAAACGGCACAGAAAATGATTGACGATTTTAACGCTGAATGTGATAAGTATCTTGAAAAAATTGACAGCAGCATGACCGAATTTGAAAAGGCGGTTGTATTGCACGACGAACTTGTGCTCAACTGCAAATACGTTGACGATAACGATTCACTTTATGTTTCTGCGCACGAGTCTATTGTAAACGGAAACGCAAACTGTCAGGGATACGCCGAGGCGTATTCTTATCTGCTGGCACGTGCCGGAGTGCACAGTGAAATTGTTGAATCTTCGGCTATGTATCATCTTTGGAACAAGGTGCGCATAAACGGTGTGTACTATAACGTTGACCTTACGTGGGACGACCCTATGCCCGACAAAAAAGGCCACGTTTCACACAAGTATTTTCTGCTCAGCGACAGCGCAATAAGCAGCGGAAATGACGAGATTTCAGCTCATTACGGCTTTGATTATGCTTATTATAAATCCTACAACGCAAAGTATGACAACTGTCTGTTCCGTGAATTTGACACACAGTTCTGCTTGGTTGACAACAACTGCTACGTGATTGACAACAAGTATCAGAGCCAATATGAAAGATGTCTGCTTAAATACGACACAAAAACAGATAAGGCTGAAATTATCAAAAAGTTTGATTTCAGGTGGAAGTCAGGAGCAACAAGCTACTGGAAAGGCGGATATATGAGCCTTGACGAAAACAACGGCTTGTTGTACTTTAATTCTGCCGATTGCATTTACACTTATGATGTGGCTACAAATACAATGAACGAGTTTGCTTCTGTTGACACTTCTTCGGGCGATTGCTACGGATTAAGAATAGCTGACGGCACTTTGTATTCGGCAGTTTCGACAAGCCCGAATGTGGAACTTGTTATGAAGTTTTCGGGTGAGTGTATTAAAAATACGCTTATTACAATTCCCAATATCGGACAAGGTGATGTAAACTGCGACGGCGTTATTAATATTGTAGATGTTACGGAGATTCAGAAGTATTCCACAGGAGGGGCAAGCTTTACAGACAAACAGCGTTTAGTCGCAGACTATAACAATGACGGTATTATTAATATTGTTGACGCAACAGAAATTCAAAAATTTATGGTTGGTTCATAACAAAGGATTAAGGCTATTGGAAAAAGCTGATATCTGTGACATGAAATCAAGACCGTAACATAACGACATCAAGGAAAGAACTGTGATTTTGCAGTTCTTTCTTGCTTATATTAAAACTTCAAATTATCATTTTAATTGAGCTGATATTATCAGTTTGGTTTTGTAAGATAAACGATAATTTGCCGAGTGCCTCGGCGGACAATTCGAGTGGAAAAGTAAGCTTGCTTGGAGAAAATTGTAGCCCGAATTTTAAATTTATATATAGTTAACGTTTCGGGACGTCAAGGATGCCGTCCCCTACGGATAAAGAGGAAACGTTTATTTTATAACTGTAGCGAGCGACGCCCCCGTCGCTCACGAATAACACTCAAACGTTGTTGTAAGGAATTTGAGCGACGAGGGCGTCGCTCGCTACAATATTAGATTAACGTTTGTTTTTCAGTCGTAGGGACACGGCGTGCCGTGTCCGTGGTGATTATCAAACGTAACCGATTGTATCAACATTATCTTTACAAACAAACATTTCCGTAAGGGACGGGTTCCCACACGTCCCATTCACAAAAAATGTGTGACAATTTTTGTGTGGACACGTCACGCCGTGTCTCTACGTCAACGTTGGCTATAACTGCTACGTTAAATTATAGTTTAGCTTGCTAAAAATGCATAACCGGAAATTACCAATAAAGAATAAATATAAAATTTTATTGTGTATGACTTCATCTTGTGGTATAATAATATGAATACTATTTATAACGCAAGGTGGTTAAAAATAAATGAAAATAAATGATATATTCAATAAAAGCGACAGGGCGATTTTGTCGTTTGAGGTTTTTCCGCCCAAGAAAACCTCGCCGATTGAGTCGGTTTACAGCAAGCTTGAAGAAATCTGCGCTTTAAAGCCCGACTTTATCAGCGTTACCTACGGTGCAGGCGGTACGGGCGGTCACAGCAGAACGTGCGAAATTGCGTCAAAAATCAAAAACGATTTCGGCGTAGAGTCCGTTGCTCACCTTACCTGCGTGAACAGCACGAAGGCTGATATTGACAGCACTCTTGAGGACTTTAAAGCGCATAATATTGAAAACATACTTGCTTTGAGAGGCGACTACGTTGACGGCGTTGAGCCGAAAAGAGATTTTATTTATGCAAGCGATTTGTGCGAGTATATCAAGTCGCACAGCGATTTTGACCTCGGCGGAGCGTGTTATCCCGAGGTGCATTTAGAGGCAAAGGACGAGGTTGAGGACATTCTCAATCTTCGCAAGAAGGTTGAGGCAGGTGCAGAGCACCTTATCAGCCAGCTTTTCTTTGACAATTCCGTTTTCTACAGATTCCTTGAACGTGCAAAGATTGCAGGAATCAACGTTCCTATTGAGGCGGGAATTATGCCCGTTACAAATAAAAGTCAGATTGAAAGAATGGTATCGATGTGCGGTGCAAGCCTGCCGTCAAAGTTTGCAAAAATTATGCAGAAATACGACTCAAAGCCCGAGGCTCTGCGTGACGCTGGAATTGCCTATGCGGTTGAGCAGATTGTCGACTTGCTCGCAAACGGAGTTGACGGCATACACCTTTACACGATGAACAACCCGTATGTTGCAAGGAAAATTTCCGAGGCGGTTGTGAGCCTGCTATGATAAAGCTTGAAAAACTCAACAGAAACGAAGCCGTGCGCTACCTCGGCGGTTCGGGAATAGCTTTGAACTACCGAATGGACAGGCTTATGGACGAGTGCGAAAAGGAAATTATCGCAAAGTCAAGTCCGAAGTATCTTTATGTTGAAAGGGATTTACCTTTTGAGGAGCTTATGCAGGGCGAGGATATAAAAAATCACCTTGACGGCTGTGAAAAGGCAATTGTTATGTGCGCAACGCTCGGTGCGGAAATTGACAAAATAATCAGAATAAATCAGATTTCCGATATGGCTAAAGCCGTTGTGCTCGACAGCTTTGCAAGCGTTGCAATTGAGCAGGTGTGCGCAAAATTTGACGAGATTATTGCCGAAAAGTACGAGGGATATTTTCAGACCTTCCGATTCAGCCCCGGCTATGGCGATTACCCGATTGAGCTACAGAAAAGCGTGCTTTCAATGCTTGACGCTCCGAGAAAAATCGGTCTTGCCACAAACGAAAACAGCCTACTCACTCCCACAAAATCCGTTACGGCGGTTATGGGACTTTCAAAAACACCGATTGACCGCAAAAAACGAGGCTGTGCGGTGTGCAATATGCGTGACAGATGCAAATTCAGAAGAAACGGAGAACACTGTGGATTTTAAGGAATTTTTAGATTCAAAGGAGTTCGTTCTGCTCGACGGAGCAATGGGAACTCTCATACAGAAAAGCGGAGTTAAGTACGACTCCGTACCCGAAACATTGAATATCACTCACCCTGAATTAATCGAATCCTTTCACAAGGCTTATGCCGAGGCAGGCTCGGATATTGTCTATGCAAACACCTTCGGTGCAAACGGCTACAAGCTAAAGGAAAGCGGTTATTCGGTTGACGAGATTATAAAATCGGGCGTTGAAAACGCAAAAAAAGCCGTACTGGGTACGGACTGCCTTGTTGCGCTCGACATAGGCCCTATCGGTCAGCTTTTAGAGCCGGCAGGCTCGTTGAGCTTTGACTCTGCTTACGAATATTTCAAGGAGCAGATTGTTGCAGGACAGGATGCAGACGTTATCGTTTTTGAAACGATGACCGACCTCTACGAGCTGAAAGCCGCCGTGCTTGCGGCAAAGGAAAACAGCGACAAGCCGATTATCGCAACGATGACTTTTGAGCGCAACGGACGTACCTTTACGGGCGTTTCTCCTGCGGCAATGGCGGTAACTCTCACAGGACTCGGCGTTGATGCGCTCGGCGTGAACTGCTCTTTAGGACCTGACGAGCTTGAGGGCGTGGTAAGCGAAATTTCAAAATACACTGATTTACCGCTTGTAATCAAGGCGAATGCAGGATTGCCCGACCCCAACAGTAACGAGTACGATATTCTGCCCGATAAATTCGCAGATTGCGTTGCGGATTTGCTCAAATACGGCGTGAAAATTATCGGCGGCTGCTGCGGCACAACCCCCGAATATATAGTTGAAATCAAGAAAATGCTTGCAGATAAAAGCTATCAGCCGCAGAAAAAGAGCGTTGACACAACCGTTTGCAGTGCCAGCACTGTGGTTGAAATCAACGGCCCGAGAATTATCGGCGAAAGGATTAACCCGACAGGCAAAAAGCTTTTCAAGCAGGCGCTTGTTGACAATAATATTGACTACATTCTCACTCAGGCTTTAAGTCAGGTGAGCGGCGGTGCGGAAATCCTCGACGTAAACGTAGGCCACCCCGAGATTGACGAGAAGAAAATGATGGTGCGTGTGCTCAAGGCAATCCAGAGCGTGTGCGACGCACCCTTGCAGATTGACTCCACAAAGCCCGACGTGCTTGATTCAGGCTTGCGCTACTACAACGGCAAGCCGATTGTAAACTCCGTAAACGGCGAGGAAAAGAGCCTTTCTACGGTACTCCCTCTCGTTAAAAAGTACGGTGCTTCGGTTGTCGGACTTACGCTTGACGAAAACGGAATCCCAAAGACTGCCGAGGGCAGATTTGAGATTGCAAAGCGCATTGTCAGCCGTGCCGAAAAGCTTGGAATCGACAGGCGTGACGTTTACATTGACTGCCTTACTCTCACCGTTTCAGCCGAGCAGGACGCCTGCCGTGAAACGCTGAAGGCGCTCCACAGGGTTAAAACCGAGCTTGGCTGTAAAACCTGTCTCGGTGTTTCGAATATCTCATTCGGTCTGCCGAACCGTGAGCTTGTCAACAGGACGTTCCTGACAATGGCTCTCGAAGAAGGTCTTGACCTGCCGATTATCAACCCGAATGTTGAGTCTATGACAGGCGCAGTTCGTGCCTACAGAGTGCTTTCGGGCATTGACAAAAACTCGGTTGAGTTTATTAACGCATACAATGACGCCGCTCCTGCGGTGACTTCCGCTCCGAAAAATACCGAGGTTGATATTTTCACCGCTGTGTACAACGGTCTGAAATCCGAGGGTGCGGCTGTTACGAAAAGACTTTTAGAAACCACCGATGCAATGCAGATTGTAAACGAAATGCTTATTCCTGCGCTCGACAAAGTCGGTGATGATTTTGAGAAAAATAAAATTTTCCTGCCACAGCTCATTCAGAGTGCGAATACTGCGCAGGAGTGTTTTGAGGTAATAAAAAATCACATTTCAAAGACAAGTGGCTCGCCCGTCAGCAAGGGCAAGATTATCCTTGCAACGGTCAAGGGCGACATTCACGATATTGGCAAGAATATTGTTAAGGTACTGCTTGATAATTACGGCTACACAGTTGTTGACCTCGGCAGGGATGTTGACCCACAGCTCGTTGTCGATACGGCTATTGAGCAGAACATCAAAATGATTGGACTTTCCGCTCTTATGACGACTACGCTCAAGAGTATGGAGGACACAATAAATCTTATAAGGCAAACAAAAGAACTGCAAAACCCCGACGGCACAAGCAAATGCGTTGTGTTCGTGGGCGGTGCAGTTCTGACAGAAGATTACGCAATGAAAATCGGCGCCGATTACTATTGTAAGGACGCCAAGGAAAGCGTTGATACGGCGAAGAGAGTGTTGGGTTAATTTATTTTAACAACAGTTATTTCGGGGCAGTTATTCAATCTCAAAACTGGATAGGCGTCGCCCAATCCTGCGGAAATTATCATTTTCGTATTGTCAAAATCAAATTCGCCTTTGTCATATTTCGGAAAAAATCCCTGATTCGGAGCGAACACTCCGCCGACAAAGGGAATCTGAACAGCTCCGCCGTGAGTGTGACCGCACATTACCAAATCGACGTTGCTGTCCTGCATAATGCTCTCAAGGTATTCGGGTTGATGATGAAGAAGAATTGAATAGCAGTTTTTTGAGTTTTCTTTAAAATTGTCCCAGAAATACCTTTCGGGAGTGTCGTAATCGGGTGCATTGTATTCGTAATACGGAAAGTCGGACATACCACCGAGCAGGATTTTTTCACCGTTAATTTCAAGCGTTACCGATTCATTGTCAAGGAGCTTTGCACCTGTCGAGTTAATGTCATTTCTGAAGTCGATTTCGTCTTTAAGAGCAAGCTCGTGATTGCCGAGTACGCAGTAGGTCGGTGCAATTTCGGCAAGCTGAGGCAAAAGCTCACGCATAACGTGGTCGTCGGCTGAATATTTGTTGACCATATCGCCGCCTACGGCTATGAAGTCGGGATTTTGTTCCTTGATTTTTGCAACAAGGTCAGAGTTTTTATCACCGTATTCCTTGCAGTGCAAATCGGAAATGAACACGAATCTTACTTGCGAGTTAATCTTATCGGAGCTTAACGAATAGTTCTTGATTTCAATAGTATTTGAACAGTACAGACCATAAATAATTGTTGCGACAGCGACGATAAGTACAGATAAAATGATGATTTTGAGCATTTTTTTCATTTGCGACACCTCGATTGAAACACGATTAACATAGAAGTATTTTAAAATATACATTTTGTTTTGTCAAACAAAATAATGATTATCAAATCTGCAAGCTCAATGTAAAAAGTATGTATCATATATTGCCATTTTACGGTTTTTATGGTAAAATATATCTTTAGAAATTCTTATTGTGTTTATTGCGAAATTTGTCAGAATGTTGATTTAATGTGCGAATTTTGTTTTTCTTTATTGCAGATTAAGGCATATTGGCTTTTCTTACTTTTTGACAGGATACAAGTATAATTGAATAAAATTATATTGAGAGGAATCGAGTTATGGAACTGAAACCTTTTGAAAAAAAAGTTTGGCTGGCTTCTCCGACTATGCACGGAGAAGAACTGAAGTATATTACCGAAGCATATGAAACAAACTGGATGTCAACCATAGGTGAAAATATTAACAACGCAGAGAAAATTGCGTGTGAGAAAATCGGTTGTAAATATGCAGTTGCATTATCCTCGGGAACGGCATCACTTCATATGGCAGTTAAGCTTGCCGGAGTAAAGCCGGGAGATAAGGTTTTTTGTTCTGATATGACATTTGACGCAACGGTAAATCCTGTTGTTTACGAAGGCGGAGTACCGATATTTATTGACACTGAACGTGATACGTGGAATATGGATCCGATAGCGTTGGAAAAGGCTTTTGAACTTTATCCTGAAGTAAAGGTTGTTGTAGTTGCTCACCTTTACGGTACGCCTGGTAAAATTGATGAGATTAAGGAAATATGCGAAAATCACGGAGCGGTAATAATTGAAGACGCTGCTGAATCATTCGGAGCAACATATAAAGGAAAACAGACAGGTTCATTCGGAAACTATAACTGCATAAGCTTTAACGGTAATAAAATAGTAACGGGAAGTACCGGAGGTATGCTGCTGACAGACAGCCTTGATGCTGCGAATAAGGTGCGAAAGTGGTCTACTCAGGCTCGTGAACAAGCGCCGTGGTATCAGCATGAGGAGCTTGGATACAACTATCGAATGAGCAATGTAATTGCCGGAGTGGTTCGTGCACAGATTCCGTATCTTGAAGAGCACATTGCTCAAAAGAAAGCGATATATATGAGATATAAGGAAGGGTTTAAGGGATTGCCTGTTACAATGAATCCGTATGATGAGGAGAATTCCGAACCGAATTTCTGGCTGTCCTGTATGCTGATTGATAAAGACGCAATGTGTAAACAAGTCAGAAGTGAAACCGAGTCACTTTATGTCAGCGAACCGAATAAAAGCTGTCCTACAGAAATTCTTGACAAACTTGCGAAATATAATGCAGAAGGTCGTCCGATATGGAAGCCGATGCATATGCAGCCCTTTTACAGAATGAATAGCTTTGTTACAAGAAACGGAAACGGCAGAGCTGCAACAAATGCTTATATAAAGAGCGAGTTCGTTGATATAGGAAAAGATATATTTAACAGGGGTTTGTGCTTGCCAAGTGACAATAAAATGACTGCTGAACAGCAGGATATGATTATAGCTATTATCAGAAGTTGTTTTGAGTAACATTTAATCGGGAGGCAGAAATGAATAATAAGCATAAGCCGTATGGCATTTATGAGAAATACATAAAAAGACTGCTGGATATTATTTTTTCCTTTTTTGCTTTGGTCTTATTAAGCTGGCTTTATCTTATAATAGCAGTTCTTGTCAGAATAAAACTGGGCAGTCCCGTTATTTTTACTCAGAAACGCCCGGGAAAAGATGAAAAAATTTTTAAGCTTTACAAGTTTCGAACTATGACTGATGAAAGAGATGAAGACGGTAAACTTTTGCCTGATGAGGTTCGATTGACTAAATTCGGTAAGATTCTTCGAAAAACAAGTTTAGATGAATTGCCCGAGTTGTTTAATATCTTAAAGGGTGATATGAGTATTATAGGACCACGTCCGCTGCTTATAAAGTACTTGCCATTGTACAACGATAAGCAGAAACGCCGCCATGAGGTTCGACCGGGACTGTCGGGATATGCACAGGTGAATGGACGTAATACGATTTCATGGGAACATAAATTTGAGATGGATGTTGAATATGTTGATCATATCACGTTTTTGGGTGACGTAAAAATTTTGTTTAGCACGATAATTAAAGCTTTTGTGAAGCAGGAGGGAATTTCTTCTTCAACCTCTGCAACTATGGAAGAATTTAAAGGAACATCGGTAAACTAATGAAAAAATTATTAATAATAGGAGCAAGTGGTCACGGAAAAGTAGTGGCTGATATAGCTAAAAAGAATAAATATGATGATATTGCTTTTTTAGATGATAATGAAGACCTTTATAAAGGCGGAAATTATAAGATAGTTGGTAAATGCAGTAGATTTGAAGAATTCGACTGTGACATGTTTGTTGCAATAGGTAACGCAGAAATCCGCGAACGCTTGCAAAATATGTTGGAAGAAAAAGGTAAAAACATTCCTGTCTTGATACATCCTAACGCAGTTATTGCAGAAAATGTGTCTGTCGGAGCAGGAACAGTTATTATGCCAGGAGCTGTTGTTAATCCTGACAGCATAATTGGGAAGGGCTGTATTATTAATACCTGCTCTTCAGTTGATCACGATTGCATAGTTGAAAATTTTGCTCATATATCTGTCGGCGCTCATTTGGCGGGAACTGTTACTGTAGGTGAAAAGACATGGGTAGGAATTGGAGCTGTTGTAAGTAACAATCTGAAGATTGCCGATAATTGTATGATTGGTGCCGGAGCAACGGTAATTCATAATATAGAGGAGAGCGGAACATACGTTGGTGTTCCGGCAAAGAAAATATGAAAATCCTTATTTTAGCAAATTATGATGTAGGACTTTATCAGTTTCGAAAAGAGCTTATACAGGAACTTCTGAAATGTAATGAGGTGATTATTTCACTTCCGTATGGAGATTTGGTTGTACCGCTAAAAACTATGGGGTGCAAATTTATTGATACACCGCTTGAACGGCGTGGAATAAATCCGATAACAGACATACATTTAATTAAAAAGTATTTTACTATTCTAAAATCAGAGAAGCCTGATTTAGTTATTTCCTATACAATTAAACCTAACATATACGGAGGGTTTGCTTGTCGTAGATTGAAAATTCCTTATGACATGAATATTACAGGATTGGGCACTGCTTTTGAAAATGATGGAATTTTGAAAAGGCTTGTTACTTATATGTATAAGTACTCCTGTAAGAGAGCTCATACAGTGTATTTTGAAAATTCTGAAAATAAAAAGATTTTCATAGATGAGCGTATTGTAAAAAGTAATCAAGCCTGCCTGCTCAGCGGAGCTGGAGTAAATTTGGAACATTACTCTCTTGCCGAATATCCTGAAAAAACAGAACCGGTTAAGTTTTTATTTATGGGTCGTGTTATGAAAGAGAAGGGGATTGAAGAGCTGTTTGCTGCTATGGATAGATTATATGAAGAAGGATATAAATGTGAGTTGGATATTTTAGGCGGTTATGAAGAAAATTATGAAGCTGCTATTCACAGTTATGAAAATAAGGGTTGGATGAAGTATCACGGATATATAAAAGATGTAAGACCTTTTATCAAGCAGGCCCATTGCTTTGTACTTCCGTCGTGGCACGAGGGTATGGCGAATACTAATCTTGAATGTGCGGCAATGGGCAGACCTGTAATCACAAGCAATATTCACGGTTGTATGGAGGCCGTCGAAGACGGTGTGAGCGGATATTTGTTTGAATGTAAAAATGTTGACAGCTTGTATGAAAAAATGAAGCTGTTTACAGAATTGTCATATGAGCAGAGAAAAAATATGGGACTTGCAGGAAGAAAACGGATGGAAGAGATTTTTGACAAGAAAAAGGTAGTTGCAAAAACAATAGAAAACCTGTAATATAAAGGAGGCAGATGAATGCAGAACGCAGACGTTAAACCGCTGGTTAGTATTATAGTTCCTGTTTATAATGTAGAACAATATCTGCCGCAGTGTCTTGACAGCATTGTAAATCAGACCTATGAAAATATTGAAGTTATTTGTGTTAATGACGGTTCACCTGATAACAGTATAAAAATTTTAGAAGAGTATGCTTCAAGAGATTCAAGAATTAAAGTTGTTTCTCAAAAAAATCAGGGGTTGTCCGGAGCAAGAAACACAGGTATTAAGTATGCTTCCGGAAAATACATAATGTTTGTGGACAGCGATGACTGGATTGATCTTGATACTTGTCAAGTGGCAGTAAATGCAGCAGAAACAAATGATGCAGATTTTGTTTTTTGGTCTTATGTTCGTGAATTTGAAAATGATTCTAAAGAAAAACTTATGTTTTGGGATGATGGAACTGTTTTTGACGAAAAAACTGTAAAGTCGCAATTGCATCGTAGGTTATGCGGGTTGTTGGGAGAGGAGCTATCTCACCCTGAATATGCTAACGCAATAGAAACAGCATGGGCAAAGTTATATTTAGCGTCTGAAATAAAAAACAACGATGTTAAATTTGTTGATACAAAGGAAATAGGTACCGAAGACGCTCTATTTAATTTATATGCGTTAGGATATGTAAAAAAAGGTTACTATATACGAAAATGTTTGAATCATTATAGAAAGACGAATTCTGTTTCACTAACTTCAAATTACAGTAGGCGTTTATATATCTGTTGGCAGAGACTTTTTGACCTTATGCAACAGTATATTGGTGAAAACGATTTATCTAAAGAATATGAAGACGCGTTGTCAAATCGTATTGCATTAAGTATATTGGGCTTGGGGCTGAATATTCTGTCCTCAGATTTCAGTGCAAAGAAAAAGAAAAAACTTATTAAAGAGATAATTACGTCTGACAGATATAAAGAGGCTTATAAAAAGCTTGAATTTAAGTATTTTCCGCTACACTGGAAAATATTTTATGCATTTGCAAAAGCAGGAAACGCAACAGGGGTATATATGCTGCTCAAGGTGATACAGAGAATTATTAAATAAGGGAAAAGGTAAATTACATAATGATAATTCATTTTTCAATTTTATTTGTAATAATGGTTGTTTCTCTTATCTGGGGACCGGGAATCAGAGAGAAAAAACTCAACAGCATTTATGCTGAAACGGGAGAAGAAACATTTAAAAGTTCAATTTGGCCGTGGTTGATTATTTTTGGTTATATTGCTTTTTTGGCGGCTATGCGAACTAATATGAACGATACCTCGGTTTACAGAGCATCTTTTGATAATCTTGAAGGAACATGGGAAGAAGCTATTGGTATTTGGCAAGGAGACGGAAAAGACAAGGGCTTTACTTTTCTTGCAAGTCTTTTTAAATTATATGTATCTGACGATTACCATATGTGGTTTCTGTTTTTTGCGGCAATTGAGGCAATTGCTTTGATTTACATTTTGCGCCGTGAAGCTGTAAGTCTATGGGACGCTTGTTTTTTCTTCTTTGCAAGCACACTTTACTATAATAATTTCTCGATGATGAGACAGTGGTTTGCGGTAGTTATTCTTTTTGTTGCTTCTAAATTTATTGCCGATAAAAAACCAATACCGTATTTTATTATTTGCATACTGTTGGCACAAATTCATACATCTGCACTTTTGTTTATAATAGTCTATTTTCTTGTTCAGGGAGAAGCGTGGAATAAAAAACAGAATATAATGATAGGCATATTTGCATTGCTTATGTTATTTTTGCAACCTTTATTATCAAGTATGAGCAGTATGCTTGAGGATACAACGTATGATTATGTTGTTAATACAATGCAATCTAATAGCGGTTCATCTGTAATACGTATTTTTATTTCGGCCGTTCCGGTTGTTCTGGCATTTATTAACCGTAAAAAGGTTAAAGGCAAAATGATTAATGTCTGCGTAAATATGTCGTTGTTGAACCTTATGCTTAATGTTTTGGCAACCTTTACGAGTGGATTGTATATAATTCGCCTTGCCACATATACACAAATGTTTAATATAATTTTATATCCATATTTGCTTAATATTACTTTGAAAGAAGAGGAAAAAAGGTTTATAAAGCCTGTGTTTTACGTGCTGTATTTTGCATTCTATATTTATCAGATGAATCATCAGGGCGCATTCGGTTATTCAAGCGATGTTTTAGGAACATTTACATAATTTATAATGTACATAGGGGAATGGGAAATAATGGATAAGCCAATCAGAATTCTGAATTTATTTACGATTATGAACCGTGGCGGTGCGGAAACTATGGTCATGAATTACTTTAGAAATATTGACCGTACAAAGGTTCAGTTTGATTTTATGGTTCACAGGCAAGAGCGAGGTGCCTATGACGATGAGATAGAAGCCTTGGGCGGAAAGATCTATCGTATGCCAAGCATCAGACCGTGGTCTGCGAATAGCTACCGTAAAGTAATAAGAGAATTTTATGTAACGCATTCCGAATACAAAATTATTCATTCGCATATGTCGGAGCTTGGTTATTATGATTTTTTGGAAGCGGAAAAAGCAAAAATTCCGGTTAGAATTTGTCATGCCCATAACCGCCCGTATGGTGTGGATTTAAAATCTCCTGTCCGCTGGTACTATAAAACAAAGATGATGCCTCATATTACACATATGTTTATGTGTGGGGAGGAGTCAGGCGAGTGGCTTTTCGGCAAAAAAAATAAAGACAGATTCATTCAGCTGAACAATGCTATCGATGCCGAAAAGTACATTTATAATTCAGATAAACGAAACCAAGTTAGGAAATCATTGAGATTATCGGAAAATCAGATTGTAATCGGTCATGTCGGACGTTTTAATTTGCAGAAAAATCATAAGTTTATTATTGATGTTTTTGAAGAAGTACATAAGCGTAATGCAGATGCAGTTTTATTCCTTGTAGGAGATGATTCGAGTCCCTTGGGACAGGAAATACACGAAAAGGTCAATAATCTGGGATTGAGCGATGGTGTTATTTTTACCGGAGTCAGATCTGATGTTGCAGATTTAATGCAGGCGATGGATGTTTTTCTCTTTCCGTCTTTGTTTGAAGGTTTGTCCGTTGCAAGCATTGAGGCGCAGTCTTCCGGACTTCCGTTAATAATTTCTGATAAGGTTCCGATTGAGTGTAAAAAAACAGATTTAGTAGAAGTAATGCCTCTTTCGGCGCCGGCATCTCTATGGGCTGAAAAGGTGTTGGATTCTTTGAATAAAAAGCGAATAAATACTTTTGAGCAAATCAAAGACGCAGGCTTTGACATTAAAGAAAACGCAAAATGGCTTCAGGATTTTTATATCAATTCGGCAAAAGGAGAATAAAATGGCTTTATTAACCATATTTACACCTGCCTATAACAGGGTCGGCACATTAGTAAGAACCTATGAATCGTTATTAAAACAAGATTGTAAGGATTTTGTCTGGTTGATTGTTGATGATGGCTCTACAGATAATACTTCTCAACTGGTTAGGGAATGGCAAAGCAACGATAATGGGTTTGAAATACGATATATTTATAAGGAAAACGGCGGTATGCATACGGCACATAATACTGCCTATGAAAATATTGATACCGAATTGAATGTTTGTATTGATTCCGATGATGAATTAGCTGATGGAGCGGTAAGCTGTATTCAAAAATTATGGTCAGATGTTGACCGTCAAAAATATGCAGGTATTATCGGTCTGGACGCAGATATGAATTCAGGAAAAGTTATAGGTACCGATTTCCCGGATAATATTAAAGAAACAACTCTTTGCGCATTTTATGACGCAGGAGGGGTTGGCGATAAAAAACTGGTTTATCGCACCGATATTATGAAAGCCCTTCCGCCTTATCCTGTTTTCGGTAATGAAAAATATGTTTCTTTAGGCTGGAAATATCAGCTGTGTGATCAAAAGTATAAGCTGGTTACAACAAATACTATTCTTTGCAATGTTGAATATCAGGCGGATGGTTCCTCTATGAATATGCTTAGGCAGTACAGACGAAATCCTAATGGGTTTGCATTTATTCGCAAAGAAAATTTGAAGTATATAAAGTCTAAGAAAAGAAATTTTATTGACTGTATTCACTATGTATCCAGTAGTATTTTTGCAAAGAACAGGCATTTTATTGGTGAATCTCCAAAAAAGGTAATGACCGTTTTAGCTATTCCTTTTGGTGTTGCACTGAATATATACATAAGAATAAAAACAAGAAAAAGCAAATAGAATTATTAATTGGTCAAGAGGGAAGTGAAGTAGATGGATACCAATATATTAACGGAACAACCGCTTGTCGGAATAATTGTTCCGATATATAACACAGAAAAATATGTTGAAAGATGTCTTAAATCAATTCTGAACAATACATATTCAAATATAAAGGTATTTTGTATTGATGACGGAAGTAAAGATGAAAGTCCGGCAATAGTTGAGAAAATTGCAAAGAATGACAACAGAGTTATCCTTATTCGGCAAGAGAACAGCGGGGTGTCTGTTGCAAGAAACAGAGGCATTGAGGCTGCGTTTGAAGAAAATTGCGAGGTTATAGGATTTGTGGATTCGGACGACTGGGTTCATCCGCAATATATCGAAATCTTGCTTTCGGGGATAATGGATGGAAATGATATTTCCATATGTAATTATGAAAGAACAACGACATTCAGTAATGAATATAGCATTGTGAATAACATTGATAGAATTGAATATGATTTGGACTGTATTAAGAAGAATACCGTAGCCAGAGATCTTATTTGTGTACGTTTATATAGAAGTGCTGTAATAAATAAAAACAGATTTGTTAAAGACATAAAAATAAAAGAAGATATTTTATTTAATATTATGATAATTGCAGCGAATAGTAATTTAAAGGAATGTTGGATAGATCAGAAATTGTATTTTTATTTTGACAGAGATAATTCAACAGTGCATAATTTTGAAGGAAAGGATTTACTGCCCTATTCAAGAGAATGTATTGCTCTGCTAAGCAGTTGTAATGATGAAAATAAAAAATCATTTCTGACAAATACTATTTTTAATAATACTTTTAGTGCAAGATATTTGTCTAAATTTGCTTCTGATTTTACGGCAACTGACAGGATTTGCAAAGATTTATTGAAAGAAACATGGAAGATAGTTAATAAAGACAATATAATACTAAAAAGGAAATTTCTATTAAAAACATTTTCTGCCTTCCCTTCGCTTTATCGTTTATTCAGAATTGCTACAGACAGAACAATGCTGGATTGGGAAAAAGCTCAGAAGAAAAAGAACAAATAATCATGTCTCTGTAACAAATTCATTACTCGAGGTGAAATAAATGATACCTAAAAAAATTCATTACTGTTGGTTTGGCAGAGGTGAAAAGCCAAAGCTTGCTAAAAAGTGCATAGCAAGCTGGAAAAAATATATGTCGGACTATGAAATTATTGAGTGGAACGAAGATAATTTTGACATAGATATGAATGCATACACCAAAATGTGCTACGACCAAAAAAAATATGCTTTTTTAACCGATTATGTACGATTAATTGTTGTGCAAAAGTACGGCGGTATTTATTTTGACACCGATGTAGAGGTAGTTCGTAACTTCGATGATTTGCTTGATAACATCGCTTTTTTTGGCTTTGAAACAAATGAGTATGTTAATACCGGTCTTGGATTTGGTGCAGAAAAGGAAAATGAAATTGTTAAGCAGATGATTCGAGAATATGACCGATTATTGGACGAAAAAAACGGAATGATTGGTTGTCCTATTTTGAACACCGAAGCACTATTGAAATTCGGTTTGGTTCAAAACGGAGAGAAACAAAGGATTGACAAGGCTGTAGTTTATCCAAAGGAGTATTTTAATCCAAGGGACAGTGCTACCGGTGATTTGAAAAGAACAGACAATACATATTCAATTCATTGGTACTCAATGTCTTGGTTACCGAAAAGATTAAGAATAAGAAGTAAAATTACACAGAAATTTCATCGAATTTTCGGTGAGAAATGTTTTGCGTGGTTGAAACGGTGATAGAATGGAATTAAGTATAAACGAAAATATGATGGATTAATAAAGACTGTTTTATATAGCGCATTAAGTAGATTAGATAATTTAAAAAGGTGGAAAAAAGTGAAACCGTATTTGTTGGTTTTTTATAATAAAATTCGAATATTTTTTAAACATTTAAAGTGTAAAGGCTTGAAATCAAACGGCTTATTAATGATGAGCAGAAACACAAAAATTTGTGTTACAAAGCATAGTCAAGTAATTTTTGGTGATAGATTTATTAATGACGGACGATTAGTTATCATCGTTGAAAACGGAAAATTAACTATTGGTAATAATGTTTATTTTAATGAAGACGCAATGATAAGCTGCAAATCATCAATAGAAATCGGCAATGGATGTAAGTTCGGCCCAAACATCAAAATTTTTGATAACAATCATAAATTTAATGCAGAAAACGGAGTGAGTTCGGAATTTAAAGCATCACCGATTTCAATTGGCAAAAATTGTTGGATAGGTTCTAATGCTGTAATTTTAAAGGGAACGACAATAGGTGATAATTGCGTTATTGGTGCCGGGTGTGTTGTAAGCGGAAATATTCCTGAACGTTCTATAGTAACGCAAAACAGGACACTGAAAATTGAACCTATAAGAGAATAATTTTGTAAAATTTTATAAGTAAACAAATTTTCGATAATTGTAAAAAATTTTAAGGATTGATTGTTATTAAAAAGATTTTTATTATGGCTCATTCTTTAGATATCGGAGGAGCTGAGTCTTCGCTGCTTGGTATTTTAGAAAATATTGATAAGAAAAATTACCAGGTTGATTTGTTTCTTCTCAGGCATACCGGCGAACTGATGCAATACCTTCCTAAAGAAATAAATCTTTTGCCGCCAAATAACAAATACTCTTCTTTGGGAATACCTATTACGGAGGTTTTGAAGAAGGGGCAATTATCAATTGCACTTGGACGTTATCAAGGTAAAAGAAAAGCTACAAAAAGAATAAAAGAACTTCACATACAATCGGACAATAATGTGGTTAACGAGTATAGCCATAAATATACGGTCAAATATTTACCTATGATGAGTGACAAAGTGTACGATTTAGCAATAAGTTTTATGTCACCTCATTACTTCGTAACTGAAAAAGTAAAGGCAAAGAAGAAGGTAGCTTGGATTCATACCGATTATTCTACATATAGCGTTGATGTTGATTCAGAAATGCAAATGTGGGATAAATATGACAACATAATTTCAATTTCTGATGATGTTTCAAAAAGTTTTATTAAAACTTTTCCATTGCTTAAGTCAAAAATTTGTTTAATTGAAAATATAATGCCAATGTCATATATGAAAGCGAAAATGAATGAGTTTTCTGTAGAAGATGAGATGCCAAATGGAGATTATACGAAAATTTTATCAATAGGAAGATTTAGCCCACAAAAAAACTTTACATCTGTTCCAAAAATCTGTAAAGCTATATATGATATGGGACTTAATATTAAGTGGTACTTAATTGGTTATGGCGGAGAGGAAGAACTGATCAGAAAAAAAATTGATGATTATAATATGCAGGATAACGTCATTATACTGGGAAAGAAAGACAACCCGTATCCTTATATTAAGGCTTGCGATATTTATGCACAGCCCAGCTTGTATGAAGGCAAATCTATTGCTGTTCGGGAAGCGCAGATTTTAGCAAAGCCGGTTGTAATCACTAATTACAGCACAGCTAACAGTCAGCTGGAAGATGGATTCGACGGTATTATTGTGCCAATGGATACTCAATTATGCGCAGAAGGTATTGCCGGATTAGTGAATGATAAAACACTACAAATTAAACTATCAAATAACACAAAAAGTAAGGACTATATTCTTAGCAATGAAATAAAAAAATTATATGACTTGATGGAGAATTAATATGATAAAATCTTTTATTAGGTCGATATTATATCGTTTCCGTGGCGAATATACGACTGAAAAGTTAATAAAAATGGGCATGAGAGTTGGACGAAACTTTTATCGCTTAAACGGTGTTATTTTGGATCCGGCGCATTGTTGGCTTATAGAAATAGGAAACAATGTTACGCTTGCTCCACGGGTACATATACTGGCTCACGATGCAAGTACAGTTCACTATTTGGGTTATGCAAAAATAGGAAAAGTTACTATTGGAGATAATGTGTTTGTCGGAGCGGAAAGTGTAATTTTACCAAATGTTACAATTGGCGACAACGTTGTTATCGGTGCTAACTCGACTGTTACAAAAGACCTTGAGGGTGGATTTGTATATGCTGGTTCCCCGGCAAAAAAAATATGCAGTATTGAGGAGTTTATAAATAAAAATAAGAATTTAATGGCAGAAGTTCCTTGTTACGGAGAAGAATTTACCGTCCGTAAAAATGTTTCTGACGAAAAGAAACAACAGATGATTAAGGAGTTAGAAGATTCAGCAGGATTTGTTGTTTAAATTAAAATTTGCTTGAATCAGCGTAATAATATAACCTTTTGGAGATTGTGAAATGAAACCGTTAGTTACAATTGCGATTGCTGCATATAATGTTGAAAATTTTCTGGAAAAGGGTATGGAATCTGTTTTTAATCAAACATATGAAAACATTGAGATATTGTTGGTTGATGATGGTTCTACAGATAATACCCCTCAAATGTGTGATGAATTTGCAAAAAATGATAAACGAGTAAAAGTTTTTCATAAAGAAAACGGCGGCTTAGGAAGCGCCAGAAACGTTGGCATAGAAAATGCAAATGGTGAATTTTTGTATTTTTTTGATGTTGATGATACTATAGAACCGGAATTGATTTCAGAAAATGTCAGAATGGCACAGGAGAAGAAGGCTGATTTGATAATATTCGGTTATTATGCAAGATTCAGTAATGAAACCTCGGAAGAATTAATTGCTCTGAAAGAGCAGGAAATACATTCAAATAATGACTTAAAAAAAGCTTATGCAGAAGAACTGCTCCGGTTAAAGCACGGGAATGGCTTTGCATGGAATAAGTTTTACAGAATGTCGTTTATCAGAAAATACGGTTTTAGATTTGGCAACCAACGCATTCAGCAGGATGAACCGTTTAATATGCAGCTGTATTTAAAACTTGACAATGTTTATATTTGTCCAAAAGCATATTACCATTATGTATTGTATGTAAACGGAAATGCGGGTTCCAGATATTTACCGGATAAAGCAGATATTATTACCGATGTGTATCATAAATTTATGGATTTTTATAATAAATGGAATCTGAATGACGAAAAGGTGTTGCTTTATATACAGCACAGGTATGTTAGCGGAATTTTTGGTGTAGCAGTTTCAAATTTTTATCATAAAGATTGTCCGTATACTAAAAAAGAAAGAAAGAAACACATTGCAGAAGTTATAAAGTCTGACGAATTAAAGAAGTGTATTTTAACGGCTAAAATTGGATATGGCAAAAATCCTGTGAATACATTGCAGGCATGGGCATTTAACCATCAAAAGGTTAGACTGTTGATGATAGCAACACAACTGAAGCGCATACTAAAAAAGATAATTAAGTAGGTAGGAATTGCAAATGGAGTACGATGTATCGGTAATAGTTCCTGTCTTTAAGGCAGAAAAATATTTGAATAAATGTGTTAATTCATTGCTTAGCCAGACTATTGAGTCTTTAGAAATAATTTTAGTGGATGACGGCTCTCCGGATAACTGCGGAAAAATGTGTGACGAATTTGCGAAAAGCAATGGAAATGTAAAAGTTATTCATATTGATAACGGCGGACCTTCGAGAGCGAGAAATATCGGTATTCAGAATGCCTCCGGTAAATACATAGGATTTGCAGATTCGGATGATTATATTGATGCCGATATGTTTTTTTTGCTGTTTTCGGAGGCGGAGAACAAAAGTGCGGATATTGTTATGTGTTCTTATGCTATAGATGACGGTAAGAATGTCAAGGAATTGAAAATGGCATACAGGACTGAATATAACGGGAGAAATGAACTGATAAACGGTCTTGCTGCACTTTATTCAAAACGCTGTCACAACGGCTTATACAGTGTATGTAATAAGTTGTTTAACAAGGAATTATTACTAAATAATAATATTCTGTTTGATGAGAGCTTAATCAGAGCTGAGGACGCCTGGTTTGTATTTGATTGCTTGAAAGCTGCAGAAAAATTTATTTTTATAAATAAAGTGCTTTATTATTATCGTCAGGTAGCTTCAAGTACTATGCATACAATACAGGATGACAGATATGAGAGAAGCAAAGCTTTTCGAAAAAAGCTTGAGCTGGAGGACAAAAACCTCGGCATTTCAATAGATTATAATGAGTTTTATTATGAGTTTTTATACGAAAGTTTTGTTTATTGTCGGGCGATGCTTCAGCAGAATAAAAAAGAAGCCGTAAAGAAAGTACTGAAAGATAAGTTTTTTTACAATGCCTGTCGATATGGAAAAAAACTGCCAAAGCATTTGAAAATAATGTGCTTACTGGAAAGGTGCAGATTACAAGGCACTTTGACGAGAATATTATCCCGTTGGGGTAAAGCTTAGATTTTGGGTGAAAACAGTATGATTTTTAAAAAAATTACAACATTAAGCCTTAGTATTTATAACACAATTGGTAAATACATATGGAGAAAACCAAAAATTAAATCCATTGACGAAACAATTGACTATATTTTAAATAATCAATGTTCTGTGAGTCGTTTCGGTGACGGAGAGTTTGCTATAATCCAGGGAAATTATAACGGATTTCAAGAGAAAAACGGTGAATTAGGCAATAGGTTAGCGGAAATATTAGTAGCTCCGGTTAATAATCATATAGTGTGTTTACCGGACGTTTTTGGCAATTTAAAAGGCCTAAAAAAGTCATCTAAAGAGTTTAATAATGGTTTATTGCGCAATGAACGCAGAGCGTGGCTAAAACTTTTGAATATAGACAGACAGTATTATAATGCTTTTTTTACACGTTGTTATAATATGTTCGAAGACAAAACTCAATGCAGAAAGTGGTTTAGCAAAAATAAAAAAATATGGGAAAAGAAAAATATATTAATTGTAGAGGGGGAATTCAGCAGACTGGGCGTTGGCAATGACTTATTTGCTAATGCAGCAAATGTTCAACGCATTTTAGCACCTGCCCAAAATGCTTATTCTAAATATAACGAAATATTTGAAGCAGCGAAAAAATACGGAGAGGGAAAGCTTGTATTAATCGCTTTGGGAATGACGGCTACTGTGTTAGCTTATGATTTGGCTAAATGCGGTATTCAGGCGATTGATATAGGTCATATTGATATTGAATATGAGTGGTATTTGATGGGTGCAGATAATAAAGTGGCGATTTCAGGAAAGTATGTGAATGAAGTAAAAGGAGGCGACTTGATATCAAATGATATCGACAAAGAATATTTGGAAGAATATCTGGAAGAAATTATTTTGGAAGTGATATAATATGAAAGCAAAACGCAGTTTATATAACTTCATTTTCAGTATAATAAGCCAAATCATTACATTTGCGATGGGTATTATTATTCCCAGACTGTTTTTAATGAGTTTAGGTTCCGAAGCAAACGGTCTTGTATCGTCAATCGGTCAAGTGTTCACTTACGTAGGATTATTGGAAGCAGGAATCGGTGCTACTGCAATACAAGCCCTTTATAAGCCGATTTCGGAGAATAATAAACTTCAAATAAACAGAATACTTTCAGCGTCTAACCGAACATATAAAAGAATTGGGAAAATCTATATTCTGTGTGTGGCAGGCATTGCAATTATATATCCCTTATTCGTAAAATCGGATATACCGGTATGGCAGATAGTCGGAGTCGTTATTTTTTCGGGAATGGGCAATGCAATCAATTTCCTTTTGCAGCAAAACTATGTTGTTCTGCTGTCTGCCGAAGGAAAAGGATATGTTACTACTAACTTGAATTTGATACTAAATGTTTTGTCAAGTTTAGCAAAAGCAGTATTACTTATGCTTGGATATAATGTAGTTATTATTGTTGGAGCTCAATTTGTAATTACATTGCTTCGTATACTGTTCATGAGAATTTATATTAAGAAAGAGTATAAATGGTTGGATGTTAAGCAGGAACCGGATTTTTCCGCCCTTTCAAAGCAAAAATATGCAATGGTTCAGCAATTATCATATTTTGTTTATTCAAATACAGATATTGTTGTTCTTACTGCCTTTTGTAATTTGAAAATTGTAAGTGTTTATGTAATATATAATACTATCATCGGTGTTATTGAAGGAATAGTGTCATCAATTACATCCAGCGTTACGTTTGCATTGGGACAACTGTATAACGAAGATTTTAAAATGTTTAAAAAGGTGTACGAAATTTATGATACGTTGTATATGACCATAGTGTTTGCTTTATTTTCAGCAGTATATCTTTGTGTTATTCCGTTTTTGTCGGTGTATACACGTGGTGTAACAGATGTTAATTATTTAGATAATACATTGGCGCTTCTGTTTGTGGTTTTAAAGTTGGTTACCACATTGAGATCACAGAGTCAAAATACGGTGAATTTTGCAGGATGCTTTAAGGAAACACAGAAAAGTGCTGTTTTTGAGGCAATTATTAATTTATCGGTTTCTTTAGTATGCGTTTATTTTATCGGAATATACGGAGTTATTATCGGAAGTATTGTCGGAACACTTTACAGAGGTATTTCTGTTACAAACTATTCGAACAAGCATATTTTAAAGTACGAAAAGACCGAAAAATTTAAAAAGTATATTCGTTGGGGAATCTATATTGCAGTATTTGCTATTATTTGTTTAGTTACAAATGGGATTCTCCCACAGAGTGCAGACAATTATTTGCAATGGTTCTGCCTTGCCGTACCATGTACTATTGTTCCTGTTGCAGTATATGGCATCCTTTGGGTTGTTTTAGACAGAAAAGTTGCATCTGATGCTATGCAAATTCTCAAGTCAAAATTAAAAAGGAAATAGAAAGATGAGTAGAAAAAAGGTTATTATTGTAAATAATTTACTGGGATATTATGGTGCTGAAAATGTGCTGATTAATATGGTGAATAATTTAGATCAAAAAAAATACGAAGTAACGGTTTTAACACTGAATGAAAGTGACAGCAGCAAATT
>CAMKNF010000003.1 GCA_946414115.1 uncultured Ruminococcus sp.
AGAATCGGGCGCAGGCGCTTGCGGAATTATGCAGATGATGCCCTCCTCCTTTGAGTGGTTACAGGAAAAGCGTGGGACTGTCGGCGAATATACAACCGACGATTTGTTCAATCCCGAAGTCTGCATTGACTACGGCTGTTATCTGCTCAAATATTTTTACGACTATTACGGTGACGAGCGGTGCGCCGTTGCGGCGTACAACGCAGGCTTTGTTGTCGGGGAGTGGCTTTCTGACAGCAACTACAGCAAGGACGGCAAAACACTCGACAAAATCCCATATCCCGAAACGAGCAATTACGTTGATAAGGTTGAAAGTGCAAAAGAAATGTATATAAAATTATACGGTTAAGGTTAATTTTTACATTTTAACAGATAATATATAACAGATAATTTTGTTTTGTCTTATGAAAGGATGATTACAATGGCTGATGAAAAATCAAAAACTGCTAAACTCAAAGAAAAAATTATGATGGAAGAACCGAAGGGCATTAAGGCGCTTACAAAAAGAGAAATCAAAAAAGCCGATGAATTCTGCAAGGGATATAAAAAATTCATTGACAATTCACCGATTGAGCGTGAGGCTGTACGCTACACAGTTGAGCTTGCAAAGAAGGCTGGCTTTACAGAGTATGACGCAGACGCCCAGTACAAGGCAGGCGACAAGGTTTATTATGTCAACCGTGACAAGGCGATTGCTCTTGCTGTAATCGGCAAAAACGGCGTAAAGAACGGCGCACGCCTTGCAATTGCACATATCGACTCACCCCGAATTGACTTAAAGCCCAATCCTCTTTACGAGGCTAACAACCTTGCTCTTTTCAAAACCCACTACTACGGCGGTCTTAAAAAGTATCAGTGGACGGCTATTCCGCTTTCGCTCCACGGAACAGTTGTAAAGCTTGACGGCAAAAAAGTCAACATAAGCTGGGGCGATGAGGAGGACGAGTCCTGCTTCTGCATTACCGATTTGCTCCCCCACCTTGCACAGGAGCAGTCTGCAAAGCCAATGGCTAAGGCGTTCACGGGCGAGGATATGAACGTGCTTGTCGGCTCACGTCCTTATGATACAAAGGACGAGGAAAAGGACCTTGTAAAGCTTAACGTAATGGCGATTCTCAATAAGAAGTACGGCATAACCGAGGGCGATTTTCTTTCGGCAGAGCTTTGCCTTATTCCGTCATACAAGTCAAAGGACATCGGCTTTGATGCAAGTATGATAGGCGCATACGGTCACGACGACAAGGTTTGCGCTTACCCTGCGCTTATGGCGGCAGTTGACGTAGAAGCTCCCGAGCAGACCTGCATCACCTACCTCACCGACAAAGAGGAAATCGGCAGTGACGGCAACACGGGTATGCAGAGCGACTTTTTGCGTTTCTTCATCTACGACCTTGCAAATCAGGACGGCGTTGAGGGCTACAGAGCGCTTTCAAAGAGCACCTGTCTTTCTGCCGACGTTAATGCAGCTTTTGACCCGACATACGCTTCTGCGTATGAAGCAAAGAACTGCTCATATATCAACAACGGCGTAATCATTTCGAAGTACACAGGCCACGGCGGAAAGTACGACACCTCGGACGCATCGGCTGAATATATGGGAAAAATCAGAGCAATGCTTGAGAAAAACAACATTCTCTGGCAGGTCGGCGAGCTTGGCAGAGTTGACCTCGGAGGCGGCGGAACGATTGCAAAGTACGTTGCGAATATGAACGTTGACGTAGTAGACCTCGGTGTTCCTGTGCTTTCGATGCACGCACCGTTTGAAATTGTTTCAAAGACCGATGTCTATATGGCTTACAGAGCATTTTTTGCATTTTTCGATGCAAATGAATAAAAAACACTTGCATTTTAAAATGTAGTGTGGTATAATACTGCTTGCGGTTGTAAATCAGCCGCATATGCGCCGGTAGCTCAGCTGGATAGAGTGTCTGACTACGAATCAGAAGGTCGGGAGTTCGAGTCTCTTCCGGCGCGCCATTACAGTAGAGTGATTTAAACAGCCTAAAAAGTTGCTTAAATCACTTTATTGTAAAATAAGCATTTTACTTCGGTATTTAACTGCCCACCGCACCGTTAAGGCACGGTGAACAGATTATTCTTTTTGTTAATCTGCAAAGCAGATGTCGAAATATGAACATCTTTCCTACGGTCAGCGTGACTAACGCAATACAGCGATTTACAAGCTTTGCATACCCGTGTTTTTCAAAGTGGACAAATTGTCCAAGTTTGTAATTACAGGTATTTACGCAGCCGTGTATTTAGCAGGGTTAATTAAGCCCTTTCATCCTTTCGATTTATTGTCGCTAAGTAGCAATCAAGTGGTAGTTGATTGGCACGCTCTCATTCGTTCCACGTTGTCATCACGACAAGGTGTTAGGAAGCTCAGACAGAGCAAAGGTAGTGGCAATACTGTTAAGCAACAATGGATGTACTAATGTTCAGACTTTCCCGGACTATTCAATTTGTAGATTAAATGAAAAAAGAAAACCTGTATCCAACGCCGGCAAGCAGTAAGGATACAGGAATGTTGACAAAATAACTTATTTCGCATATAATATATAGCGAAATTAGCCTTAACGTCACCTGAGTATCGTACACTACTCTTTTGGCGGGTCAGCAGGCTGTCTGGTAAACGGTCTGCTGACTAAGGATAAAATTTCTAAAAATCCTTTAATCATTAATATTTACAACTATTAGCAGAAATTGTCAAGATGTTTTGATGATTTTTGCTTTTTTCTTTAGTAATAAAATATTTTTATTTTCTGAATTCATTATACACGATTATTGTAGTATAGTCAATTAGCTAAATACACTAATTTTAGAGTGTGTTATTGTGCATATTATACATTGATTTTCGTTCATATGCTTGATATAATAACTGTAAAGTGGGTGAAACATTTATGCTGAAATATACAATTGATGTCCTTTCTGAATTAAAGAGCAGAGGTTATACAACATATAGAATAAGAAAAGAAAAACTGTTTAGTGAATCAACATTACAAAAATTTAGAAAAGGTACGGTTGTATCTGCAGATAATATTAATACGCTATGCAAGTATCTGAATTGCCAACCCGGTGATATTCTTGAATATGTACCTGACACATCAGAGAACGTGGACAATTTGTCCAAGTTGAGTTGAAAAATATGAAAAATTCGCATATAATAAAACTATGAAAGGGTGTTGCTGTATGACAGATTATTTTGTTACTGTAAAAGCAGAGGTTTTGTACGAGAAGGCAAATATCATACTTGCCAAATATGAAAAATACCTTGATACTTGCGAAACACCGCTTGAGTGTATTGAATCAATATACAAAACCTTTTGTGTTTATTCTAAAAGAATAATTATGTGTTCAGATGAAAAATCATATAAAGAGTTAGAACGCAATGTCAATGAGTACGATACAATAATAGAAAATGTTTTTTCATCTGCGTTAATAGGTGCATAATGTTTGGATATTCATCTTATGACTTTAACCATATTTATAATCGAATAAAGAATAGATTGACATTAGGAGTAGCTCCTGCTTCCTGCCCTGTTGCATATATTCTTGGCGGTCAACCGGGTGCAGGTAAAACTATTCTTCAAAATCAAATTCTTAAAAATGATTATAATTGCATTATCATAAACGCTGATGTATTCAGAGAGAAACACCCATATTTCTCTCAAATTCAGACTACGTTTGGAGATGACTCGCCAAAGTATACACAGCCTTTCATCAATAGTGTTACTGAAAAATTAATCCGTGAATTGAGTGACGAAAAATACAACCTGATTATTGAAGGAACGCTTCGAACTGCTGAAACTCCTATTAATACTTGTAAAACGCTCAAGGATAAGGGTTATCGTGTTGAACTGCACATTATTGCGGTGAAAAAGGAAATCTCCTACGAGAGTACAATACTCAGGTATGAAATCGCAATTGCTTCAGGAAACACACCAAGAGCAACGGCAAAGGAGCATCACGACCTTGTTGCAGAATCGATTGTAAAAAATCTTGACCTTATTTATCAGAGAAAAATTTTTGATGATATAAGGCTGTTTTCAAGATTTGAAAAGTGCATTTATCCAACAGGAGAAGAAATAAGCCCTGCGGTTGTTGAACGTGAAGTTCTTAACGGAAACTGGAGCAATGCGGAATTAACTATGCTGCGAGAAATAATTTCTGAAGTAAAACGATTAAAGTCAGAGCGTAACGCACCCGATTACAATGCGTATTCTTTGCGTACTGATGAGCTGACAGACAGTATTTATGTTTCTGATTTTTATTTTGAAGGCACAAAGCAGGAAGCCGCATATCTTACAGAACAGGGAGTAAGATATGACGGCAACATATCCGAAAACAAAAATAGTGTTATTAAAATTTCCAAATCTGAAAAAGATAAGGTTTCTAATATGCTTGAACTATTCAGAAAAAAGAATAATATAAAAAAATAAAGTGGACAAATTGTCCACTTTAATTAAGTTTATGGTATAATAAGTAATTGAGGTGATGATGTGACTGATTTTGAAAAAATCCTTGAGCAATGGCAGTCTTATGACATTAAATCTGAAAATGATTTAGATTACTACCTTGATAATTTCAGAATACTGTTTGCTTATAACAGCAACCATATTGAAAACCCGAATACTACTTACCACGATACAAGAGAAGTGTTTGAACACGGTACAGTTTCATCATTTACAGGTGACTTAAGAACTCTTTTTGAAATTAAGAATCAGAAGGATTGTTATGAGTTCTTAAAAGAAAAAATTATTAACCGTGAACCGATTACGCAGGAGCTTATCTTAAAAATTCACGAAACGCTTTTGCACGGTTGTTACGATGAAGCAAAATACCAAAAAGGTGAAAGACCGGGAGCTTACAAAAAGCACTTATTTGTAGTTGGTGATGATATTGGAGCTGAACCGGAAGAGGTTGCAGATGAGCTTCAATATATTATAAATGAAGTCAGAGATAATGAAGGCAAAAATCCTTTGACAGTAGCAGCATATCTACATTTGTCGTTTGAGTCTATTCATCCTTTTGCAGACGGAAACGGCAGAGTAGGAAGAACACTGATGAATTATTATCTGATTACACATAATTATCCGCCGGTGATTATTTTTTCAGAAGATAAAGACACATACTATATGGCTTTAGCTGTGTTTGACAAAACAGATAAAATTGACGGTTTTATTAAATTTCTTAAGGAACAAGCCGTTAAGACGTGGGGAAGAAAAGAGAGAAAAAGGGTGTCTTTATCTGATGTTCAGCCATATTATCTTGAGGTTACAAAGTAGGAAGCCGCATATCTTACAGAACAGGGAGTAAGATATGACGGCGATGTTTCTGTTTCGGCAAGAAGCATAATAAAGATTGCAAAATCCGAAAAAGATAATGTTCTGAACCTGCTTGAAAAGTTCAGACATAATAACGCACTCAAAAAGTAAAGTGGACAAATTGTCCAACTTTGGAATATATAGACTAAAAATTACAGCTTGGCAAATAATCTCCGCCAAGCTGTTTTAATTGCCGGTTATAAAATTTTTACTAAAATAAATCGCTATGAGTTCCTGTTCTGGTGAGGTAAAGTATAAGTTCTTCTCCTGAAATCTCGTAGATAAGCAACCAGTCAGGAGTTATATGGCACTCTCGGCAACCCTTATAGTTTCCGACTAAACTGTGGTCTTTGTATTTTTCAGCTAAAGGCTGACCCTGTGCAAGAGTATCAACAACACTATTGAGCAAAGAAAGGTCATAACCTCGTTTTTTAGCTAACTTCAAGTCTTTTTTGAACATCGAAGTAAGAACGATACCGTATTTCATTCCGTTACTCATCGCCTTCTAATTCCTCCAAAACCTCGCTAAACGAGCTATACACCTTTTTGTTTGGGTCATTTTTTAGAGCTTCCACTTCCTGAATAGCTAAAATTGTGTCAGCGTTTGGTGTATCATACTGAACAACACTCTGCATATATCTCACAATATTACCCTTAACATTTTCGCCCTCTCTGCTGACAATGCTTTTAAATGCGTTATAGACATTTCTGTCCATAACAAATGAGCAAGTAACCTTATCGGATTTCATAAAAATCGTCCTTTCTTACATAGTGTACTAAGTATACATAGTATCTATACTCAGTATATTACTATGCTCAATTTTTGTCAAGATATTTTCATAGTTCTATTGTATATTTTAAAAAATAAACTTGGACAATTTGTCCACTTTGAAGTCAGCTTTTGGGGTGAGTAAACGTTTATTTTTCTAACTTCTTGTTTACTTTATAGGAAACTTCTCGAAAAAGAGTAAAAAAGAAAAAAGTCAACTACATCGTCGTCATCAAGGTTATTAAAAATGTCATTATCTTCATGTAAGAAATAATCCATATCAAGAAGGTCATCGTCGGACATATTTTTAATATCTTTTTTAGACATACCTTCAGGGGGATTATTAATGTATTTCTGTCTGAGTTACTTAATATGTTGTTTGTTCATAAAATCGACCTCCGAAAAGATAATAACATAAACAGAGAAAAAAGTTAAGAGGAAATAAGCAATCGAAGTTTTTCAACAGCCTTTCGGTATAAATCATCAAGAGGAACCAAGTTTTTGTTGCATAAGGTTTAAGAGGACAGTACGGAAAGCATTGCGCAGGAAAGTGTAATTGAAGTGGGTTTTAGCTCTCCATTTACCGGAATTACCAACACCCCCCTCGGAAACAAGGCAGTGGATATGTGGATTCCATTTTAAATCTCTGCCAAAGGTGTGAAGAACACAAATAAACCCGGGAGTAAAAAAGCTCAAGTTTGCTATCTTTATGAAACAATCTCAAGATAGTTTTTTGAACAGCAGTAAAAAGTAAACCGAGTAAAGAACGGTCTTCGGCAAAGAAGTGGCGAAGTTCATCGTCAATAGTAAAGACGCAATGACGGTGATTGACATTGATGATTTTGCAAGACATTGCTGTAGTGCGGTCAATTGAATACATCGTACCACAGGAGGGGCAAAATCTGCTTTTGCATCTGAAAGGGACAAATTTTAATTTACCGCATTCAGTACAACCATACAAAGCACCGCCAAACGAAGGGTCGCCGCAATTAATCATTTTATTAACATTTTCGATGATAGATTTGCGAGGTCGAAGAATATATACTATTTCATCATAATGTTCTTTGAAAATTTTCTGTAATATGTTCATAAGAACATTATACCACAGTTTGGTACAAAACCAAACCCCCTCATGATTGAGGGGGCAGGGGGTGTTGATGTGTCATTGACACTTTTTTATTTATAGCTTTGAGTAGCCGTAGCTGTTTACAAGCGCTTCAATTTTTTCGCCTTTCTCGCAGAGAGGGCAGTGGTGGGAATTGTAGCTTTCATAATCGCCGAGGTCATTGGGATTGAAGATAGATGAAACGGGATAACCCTCGCACTGCTCGACAGTTGCAAAAATTGCCGAAACGCCGACAACCAAACCGCCGTAATATTTAACTGCGTCAATTGCTGCCTGCGCAGTCTTGCCTGTTGTAACCGAAGCGGTAAGAATCAGAACGTGCTTTCCTGCAATCATAGGGGTGAGGTTGTCACGGAACATAAGCTGACCGCCTGCAAGGTATTCGGGCGAAACAACGTAAATTGTCTGGTGAGCGTTCATATTGACAAAGTCCTCCTTTGTCAGCTCATCGGCAACGCAGGCACCGATAACCTCTGTTCCGTCAACGCAGAGAATTGTGTCAACAATCGTATTGGTTCTGTAGGAAGAAACAAGCTCTTTTGCAACAGCTTTTGCCTCCGAAAGTCTTGTCTTTTGCGTGGTAACATCTATAAAGTAATTCGTGTGGCTGTGTGAGGTTGCAAAGTGACCTTTTGCAACACGCAGGAAAACGTCTTTATTTTTTGTTCTTATTTTGTACATCTGAGCCATAGTATCGGCCTCCTGTTTGGGTATTTGCAATAAAAACTATTTATTGTAAATTCAATTTTACACTATATCACCAAAAAAATCAATATCTTTTCACTAATTATATATATTAATATACTAAAATAAAGTGCTTGCATAAAGTCGCAGTCTTTGGTATAATCAAAATATATACGCCAAATATCATAAAAATGGGGTATTAAAATGAAATCTGTTAATTTTCTTAAAAAAGCAGTTTGCTTTTCTATATTAATAATCGTTGTGTTTTTCAGCGGATTTTCGGTGTTTGCCGTGGATTATGACGGTGACGGAATTGACGATGATGTTTCAACGGTTGAGCCTGTTGAAACCCAGCCTGAATATACCGAGCCTGTTGTAACGGACGCTCCATATCAGGAAGAAACAACCGAGTACGTTCCCGAAACAGAGCCTTTGCCACAGGAAACAACCGAGTATGTTCCTACAGAAACAGAGCCTTACGAGCCTGAAACCGAAGCTCCGACTCAGGCACAGTATGTCGAGCCGCAGCAGAGTACAACCTCGTATATTCAGACGCCCACCGTTTCAAAAACGGTCAGCAAAAAGCAGTATTCCACTAACTACACCGCAGGTATTATTTCATGGGCTTGTGTAGGAGTGGGAATAATAGTTGCCGCAGCAGTGCTTATCAGCACAAAGGTCAGCGGCAGAAAAGCATTGGGAAGATAAGTATGGGCGAGTACAAAATCGGTTCGGTTTCTTTAAAATCCCGTGCAGTTCTTGCTCCAATGGCGGGCGTGAGCGACAGAGCATACAGAGAGCTTTGTATGAAGTTCGGCGCAGGACTTTGCATAAGCGAAATGGTAAGCTCAAAGGCGCTTTCTTTCAACAGCAAAAAGAGCGAGCAGTTAATGGATATTTCCGATTGTGAACGTCCCTGCGGTATTCAGATTTTCGGAGATGACCCCGACTGTATGGCTGAAGCGGCAGAGCGTGCAATGCAGAACAATCCCGATTTGATTGACATAAATATGGGTTGTCCTGCTCCGAAAATCAGCTCAAACGGCAGCGGCAGTGCATTAATGAGAAATCCCCGGCTTTGCGGAGAAATTGTCAGTAAGGTCGTAAGCTTTTCGGACGTGCCTGTAACCGTAAAAATCCGCAAAGGCTGGGACGATGAAAACGCAAACGCCGTTGAGGTCGCAAAAATATGCGAACAGGCAGGTGCAAGCGCAATTACCGTTCACGGCAGAACGAGGATGCAGTATTACAAGCCGCCCGTTGATTACGATATAATCAGAGCGGTGAAGAATGCCGTCAAAATTCCCGTAATTGCCAACGGCGATATTGACAGCGCAGAAAAAGCAAAGTCGGTTATTGAAAAAACCGGCTGTGATATTATAATGGTCGGTAGGGCAACGCTCGGCAATCCGTGGATTTTTTCACAGATAAATTCGTATCTCGAAAATCCCGAAGAGCCTTTGCACTTTCCGACGCTTGAAGAAAAGCTTGACGTTATGGTCGGGCATATTGAAAAAATGGTCGAATACAAGGGCGAGCATATGGCACTTTTACAGGCTCGAAAGCTTGTTGCAGGCTATTTTAAGGGAATGAGGGGAGCGGCTTCTCTTCGCAACGAAGCAGGAAGAATATCCACTCTTAATGATTTGTATGTATTAAAAGATAAGGCGTTATCAGCCAATCTATAATAAAGAAAAGAATTTCAGATAAGGGGAATTTAAAATGAGTGAATTAACAAACATCGCATCTCTTGAGTATCTCAACGGCTACGATCCCGAGGTAGGTCAGGCTATGACCGACGAGCTTAAAAGACAGCGCAGAAACCTTGAGCTTATCGCAAGCGAAAACCTTGTTTCACCTGCCGTTATGGCGGCTATGGGAAGCCACCTTACAAATAAGTATGCCGAGGGTTATCCCGGCAAGCGTTACTACGGCGGCTGTGAGTGTGTAGACGTTGTTGAGGAAATCGCACGTAAGCGTGCTTGTGAGCTTTTCGGCGCAGAACACGCAAATGTTCAGCCCCATTCGGGTGCACAGGCTAACACAGCCGTTTATTTTGCAATGCTCCAGCCGGGCGACACCGTAATGGGAATGAACCTCAACGAGGGCGGTCACCTTACTCACGGCTCACCCGTAAATATTTCGGGTAAATACTTCAACTTTGTAGCTTACGGCGTTGACCCTGTTACACACAGAATTGACTATGACAAGGTGCTTGAAACTGCAAAGGAGTGCAAGCCGAAGCTTATCGTAGCAGGTGCATCCGCTTATCCGAGAATCATTGATTTTGCAAAATTCAGAGAAATTGCAGACGAGGTCGGCGCATATCTTATGGTGGATATGGCTCACATCGCAGGTCTTGTAGCCGCAGGCGTTCATCCCAACCCTGTTCCTTACTGCGAATTTGTTACTACAACAACTCATAAAACTCTCCGTGGCCCCCGTGGCGGACTTATCCTCTGCCGTGAGGAGTTTGCAAAGCAGATTGACAAGGCTATTTTCCCCGGAACACAGGGCGGTCCTCTTATGCACACAATCGCCGCAAAGGCTGTTTGCTTCGGCGAGGCTTTAAAGCCCGAGTTCAAGGAGTACGGCGCAAAGGTTGTTTCAAACTGCAAGGCTCTTGCTGACGGACTTGTAAAGAGAGGCAACAAGCTCGTTTCGGGCGGTACTGACAATCACGTTCTTTTGCTCGACTTACGTGATACAGATGTTACGGGCAAGGAGCTTGAGGCTCGTCTTGACGACTGCTACATCACAGTAAACAAGAACACTATCCCCGGAGAACCACGTTCACCGTTCGTTACAAGCGGCGTAAGAATCGGTACAGCCGCAGTTACAACAAGAGGTCTTAACGAGGAAGATATGGATCTTATTGCCGAGTACATCACTCTCGTTCTCAACGATTACGAGAACAGCAGAGATAAGGTAAGAGCAGGCGTTGAGGCTATCTGCAAAAAGTATCCGCTTTATGAATAATCCGGAATGCGTAATTCAGAATTAATTCCGTAGTGATTATCAAACGCAACCGATTTTTCTTTACTTTTGTAACAATTAACTATTCAGGGAACGGCAGTCTGTCGTTCCCGAAGTTTTTACATATATAATGAAAGGAGGCTTTCAAATGAAAAAACCGCTTGCCGACCGTTTTCGTCCGCAGTCGCTTGACGATATTGTAGGGCAGAAACATCTGCTTGCACCAAACAAGCCGCTTCGCAGAATAATAGAGAGCGGAGAAATACCGAATCTTATTTTTTACGGTCCGTCGGGCGTTGGCAAAACAACCCTTGCAACCTATATAGCAAACAAGACAAACAAAACTCTCAAAAAGCTCAACGGCACTACAGCCTCAACGGCAGACATCAAGGATATTGTTTCACAGATAAATACCTTTTCGGGCATAAACGGAATTCTGCTCTATCTTGATGAGATTCAGTATTTTAATAAGAAACAACAGCAGACTCTGCTTGAATACATTGAAAACGGCAGTATTACTCTGATTGCCTCCACAACGGAGAATCCGTATTTCTATGTGTATAACGCAATTCTGAGCCGTTCAACCGTGTTTGAATTCAAGTCCGTTCCGTCCGACGAGGTGGTAAGGGCGGTCTATCGTGCCGCAGAGCTTCTGGAACAGGAGCAGGGGATAAAGATTGATTTGCCTGCCGAATGTGCCGAAAAAATTGCTTCAGGCTGCGGCGGAGATGTTCGCAAGGCGATGAATGCGCTTGAGCTTTCTGTTATTTCGGCTGATCTCGAAGGCGAAACCCGAAAGGTCACGCTTGAAATTGTTGAACAGCTTGTGCAGAAAAGCGCACTCCGCTACGACAAGGACGGCGACGAGCATTACGATATTGTTTCGGCTTATCAGAAAAGTATGCGTGGCAGTGATACCGACGCCGCTCTGCACTACCTTGCAAGACTGCTTGAAGCAGGTGATTTGATAAGCGCCTGCCGCAGACTTATGGTGTGTGCCTGCGAGGACGTCGGTGTAGCCTATCCACAGCTTATCCCGATTGTAAAATCCTGTGTTGATATTGCTCGTGACGTCGGACTTCCCGAGGCGAGAATTCCTCTTGCCGACGCAGTTGTAATGGTATGTAATGCACCAAAGTCAAATTCGGCATATATGGGCATAAACCTTGCAATGCAGGATGTTAAGAACGGAAAAACCGGACCTGTACCAAGACAGCTGCAGAATATGCATTACGACGGTGAGGACAATCAGAATAAAGGTCAGTTCTATCTTTATCCGCACGATTTTGAAAATCACTACGTTAAACAGCAGTATCTGCCTGATGAAATCAGAAACAGGGTTTATTACAGATACGGCGAGAACAAAAATGAGCAAGCATTCAAAGCCTATTGGGACAAAATTAAATCTGAAAAGTCATAGATTATATTATATAAAAGACAATTTATGAAAATATAAAAACTGAATTGATCGCTGAAAATTAACACAAAAACGCAAAGCAAAATTACAAATTTTTGTTCTGCGTTTTACATTTGTTTATCATTTTCTATCTTTTGCTATAACAATTGTAAAAACTGCACAAATAAAAGCTTGTTTTTTTGTAAGCTAAAAATGGAATTATTTTCTAAAAAAGAAATTAATAAATCTTTAACTATTGTAAAATTATGTTGTAATTGTGGAGTAGTGTTGAGTGACTTCACACGGACAACCATACTTAATGAATATGGAGGAAAATCATTATGGTAAGAAAACAACATAAAGTATTAAGTCTTATTCTCTGCTTAATACTTGCAGTTTCGGCAGTTTGTGCCGGTACTGTTGGTGCCTTTGCGGCATCCGGAGATACTGTTTATTGTAAGCTCAATAACGGTTGGACCAAGGTTTATGCCTATATGTGGGGAGATGGCATAGGCAACAACCATGCTTGGCCCGGTGTTGAGATGACAAAGGTTGAAGGCGACGTTTATTCGTACAACGTTACAGGCGAATATGATAAGATCATCTTCACCAATGGCAACAACGGAGCCGGTCAGACCGGCACTATCAATTATGCAGGCAACGGCAAAATCTATGATTTGTCAGCAGGCACATGGTCAACTTATGTTGAAGTTCCCACAAGCGCAACAACAGCAACAACTGCTACTACAGCAACAACTGCTACACAGGCTCCCACTTCAAGTGGAGACGGTGTAACAGTTTACCTCAAGAACGAGGCTGGCTGGTCAACTGCTTACTGCTATATGTGGACTGATGGTGCAGGTAACAATCATGCTTGGCCCGGCGAAGCAATGACAAATATTGGCGACGATGTTTATATGTATACTGCTTCAAAGAGCTATGCTAAGTGCATATTCAATGTCGGCTCTGACAAGAATAAGACAGGCGACCTTACAACAATGGACGGTCAGATTTACAACAACAAAACCGGTGAATGGTCTGTTTATGATTTAAGCGACCTTCAGGTTAAGTCTTTTACAGCTGACCCTGCAACAGGTGTTTACATTGATACAGACATAACACTTTCTGCTGAAGCTCAGAACAGAAACGGTGCAGCAGTAAGCTACAAGTTCTCTGTAACAAACGAGAACGGCGGTACTTCCGTTGTTTCTGATTTCAGCAGCACAAACTCAGTTGTATGGACTCCCCAGACAGCAGGCACATACACAATCACTTTTGATTTCAAGGACACAGAGGGCAACGAAAACAGCCGTACAACAACTGTTAAGGTTGAAGACGACTCAGCCCTTGTAAAGCCTATCATCAAGAGTGTCTTCCCCGCAAACAACAACTTAATCAAGGTTAATAAACCTGCAACCGTTTCTGTAAAAGCAGGCGGCGGTAAGACAGGTACAAACCTTCTCTTCTACAAGTATATCGTAACCGATCCCAACGGTGTTAAGAATATTCCTTACTACACACTCAACAGCACATATTCTTTCACACCCACAATGCTCGGTGAATATACAGTTAATGTTTACGTTCAGGGTTCTGACAACACAACTATAAACAAGACTTATAAGTACACAGCTACAAACAGTGATGTAACAGTTCCTACAACAGCTCCCGTTCCTGCAACAACGGCTCCTGTTCCCACAACAACAGCTCCCGTTCCTGCAACAACGGCTCCTGTTCCCGCAACAACCTCACCTGTTCCTACTACAACTTCACCCGTAGTAGTTTTAGGCGATGTTGACGGCGACGGTAAACTCACAGTTAATGACGCAACATACATCCAGAAGTATTTGGCAGAATATCCTGAATACAGTTCGATAAGCCTCAAAGTCGGCGATGTGAACGGTGACGGCAAAATTTCTGTTAAGGATGCTACAGCAATTCAGTTAATGCTTACAAAATAATTATAAAGCATTTATAATGTTATAAAATAGGGAGATTATTATGACAGGAATTAAAAAGCTATGTGCTCTTGTTCTTGTTCTTATGTTAGTAGTTTCCGCAGGAATTTTCACAGTAAGCGGTGCCGAAACTTCAGATACAAATGAAGTTGCGGCAGACGCTTCTGAAACTAAGGGAATTACAATTCACGTAAGACACAAGGATTTAACACAGCCATATATCTATTTATGGAACTCACTTCCGACAAACAGCGCAATGTCAAAGTCTTATCCCGGTGAGAAGATGACAAACGCAAACGGTTGGTTTAATTACTACGTTCCCAATGTTACAAAGGTAAACGCTATTGTAACTGACGCAAAGGGTAACCAGTACTCAAGTGAAAAGATGCTTACATCAGCTAACGAGTGGTGGTGTGACGAGGGTAAATGGTACAAGTATAACCGTGACAACCCTGACCCCGTAGAAGAGGTAGATATGCGTGAAGAAAGTATCTACTTTGTTATGACAACTCGTTTCTATGACGGTGATACAGGCAACAACGTTCACTGCTGGGACGACGGTCAGGCAAATAACCCCGACAGCGACCCCGCTTGGCGTGGTGACTTCAAAGGTCTTGCTGACAAGCTTGATTACATCAAAGCTCTTGGTTTCTCTGCAATCTGGGTTACACCTGTTGTAACAAACGCTTCAGGTTATGACTATCACGGCTATCATGCAATGGACTTCAGCACAGTTGACCGTCGTTATGAAAGTGATGACTTCACCTATGAAGACCTTATCAGAGCAGTTCATGATAAGGGTATGAAGATTATCCAGGACGTTGTTTGGCAGCATACAGGTAACTTCGGTGAATCCTTCTTCAGTCCTTTGTTTACAAAGGATTATGACGCAATGTTCAATTCCGATATTACAAAAACAGGTAAGATTGAGAAGGAAATGGTTCCTACAGATTATCTTCTCAGCAGCTTCGGACTTAATTCTCCGGAAGAATATTGGGCGCAAAAAGGCGCAATCCAGTATGGTCAGAGACTTAATCTTATGAAGAACACAACCTATACAGGTGATAACGGTAACTCAACCGGTTCACTGCCTTCTTCTAAAGACTATGGGATGGATAAGATTTCAGACAGTGATATTTATAATCCGAACAACTATTATCACACAGGATATTTCCAGAGTCTTAACTGGGATGACTGGACCTGTAAATACGCTCAGATTGCCGGTGACTGCGTTGACCTTAATACAGAGAACCCCGCAGTTGCTGAATATGTAGTAGATTCTTACTCAAACTACATTGATATGGGTGTTGACGGCTTCCGTGTTGATACAGTACGTCACATTCCCAGAATTTCTCTTAACCTAATGTATAACCAGCAGTTCCTCGATAATGCTAAAAATGCAGGAAAGTCAAACTTCCTTATGTTCGGCGAAATCTGCACACGCTATACACAGATTTGGTACAGAGGTCATGCAGAAGAGTCTACTCCTTACTATACTTGGAAAGAGTCTAACAGCAAGTGGGCTGACCAGTGGAGCTGGGGCACTTCTGCTGAAGACATTAACAACAATATGAATGTTACATTTGATCATTATCTTGAAGAGGATGATCCCACTGATGAGCCTACATCAGATAATGCATTCCTTAACGGTATTGAGTATCATACTCCTGACAGATCTATGGCATCAGGTATGGAAGCTATTGACTTCCAGATGCACAGAATGTTTGGTGATGCAAAAAATGCTTATGGCTTTGCAAAGAGTAACGACCAGTATTACAATGACGCTACATACAATGTAATGTATGTTGATTCACACGACTATGCTCCCGAGCAGCCACAGGAATCAACACGTTTCTCAGGTGGTACACAGACTTGGGCAGAAAACCTTGATCTTATGTTTACATTCCGTGGTATTCCTTGCGTTTACTACGGTTCAGAGGTTGAGTTCCAGAAGGGTGTAGTTATCGACGTAGGTCCTAACGCTCCTCTTTCTGCAACAGGTCGTGCATATTATGGTGACTACCTTGAAGGTGATGTAACTGCTACAGACTTTAGCGAATACACAGCTTCCGGTACAGTTGCAGATACTCTTGCAAGTCCTCTTTCAAAGCACCTTTCAAAGGTTAATGCTATCCGTCGTGCAATTCCTGCACTTCAGAAAGGTCAGTACACAGCTTCCAGCAACTATGTATCAGGCGGCAATATGTCTTACATCCGTCGTTACACAAACAAAGATGAGGGTGTTGACAGCCTTGCACTTGTAACAATTTCAAGCGGTGCAACATTCAAGAATATCCCCAACGGCACATATATTGATGCAGTTACAGGTGATGTTCAGAACGTAACAAACGGTACACTCACAGTTCCTACAATTGGTAAGTCTAATATGAGAGTTTACGTATGCTGCGCTTCAGGCTTCACAGGCATCAACGGTGCAATCGGCGGTTCTTCAGACTATCTTAAGTAATTAGCTTATCTTGCAAATAGCAACGGCACTCCGTTTTGGAGTGCCGTTGTTTCTTTTACGCATAATAGTAATGATGATTTTGTGTGTTTTCTTTAATTATTCTTCCATCTGTTTTCCTAAAAAAGCAGCTGCCGACTGTGCAAGCTTTATTTCCGCACCAGATGGAACCTTGATACTTTCACTTGAAAGCATCACAACTGCCCCTGTTACATCTCCGGAAGAAATTATAGGATAAATAACTGATGCAGAATGTTCAATGCCTTCAATGGGCTGAATGTCACCTGCGTTTTGCTGATTTGCAGCATAGCTTTTTCTGCTTTCCATATAATTTTCAAGAACAGCACTTACTCTACGTTCAAGAAATTCACGTTTTGAAACTCCGGCAGCTGCAATAACGTGATCCTTGTCACAAATGAGTGTCGGCAGTGAGCTTATCCGAGAAATTACATCTGCATATTGCCCTGCAAACTCCGAAAGCTCACCAACCGGTGAGTATTTTTTAAAAATTACCTCTCCGTCCGTTGCAGTGTATATTTCCAACGGGTCGCCCTCACGAATACGCAGAGTTCTGCGGATTTCTTTAGGAATAACTACTCTGCCTAAATCATCAATTCTTCTTACAATGCCTGTAGCCTTCATATCATAAATCTCCCTTTATCTAAAAATTAAATTTAAACCGATTTCTTATTTTGTCCGAAAAAGAATTTGCGGCGCTGCATAAGTTGCTCTAATATTGTTTGTTTTCGCAAAATTTTTATACTGAAAATAATAGCGGAATTTCAATTTTAAGACAAGGTATTTTATGGAATTTTAATTGTTTATAAAATGGATAGTATTATTTATTATATAGAGAAAATTATTTCATCAAAATGTATTTTTAGTGCCAAATTTATAAGGCAAATATCTCTGCATTTGTGACAGGAAATAGTCCACGATTGTATATCCTCATCGTCTCAAAGGCATAATCCCAGCACGCTTGTTGGTTAAGCTCTTCACTTTCCAGAGCATTGACGGGACAAATATTAACGCATAAATTACAATTATTGCAAATGTTATTTTGCATTTTATCGGGTTCAAGTTCTTTATCGCAAAGTACGGAGCCGAGCCAAATCATATTTCCGAATTCAGGTGTTATTAAGAGAGAGTTTCTGCCAATTGTCCCTAAGCCTGCTGCTTGTGCGGCATGCTTTTGAGAGATAATTGACCTCCAACGGTCGGTTTGTTTATCCCATATACTTTCATTTGTCGGAATAGGAATACATCTAATTTTATGTTTTTCCATTTCAATACAAAAATCTAACGCTATGGTATCCATTTTCGGTGTTATAGAGTTTCTTACTCTGGTATAGGGAATATATGATTTACACATAAGTGTTCTTATTGGAAATCTGCAACCAAAAGAAATTACAGATTTACAATCAGGGAACACATCGAGTGGATGAAAGCCTTTAGGAGCATCAGAAAATCTATCAATACTTGCTATTCCGCACAAGTCAGCTCCAAGATGATAAAATAATTTTTTGATATCATTACTGTTAATCATAATTCTGTCTCCATATATAAATTGAAAACATTGTATCACATAACTTTTAAAATAGCAATGAGTTTTGTATTTTGTAATTCGAAAATATTTTTTAATGTTATATTTGCTTTTTCGTGCAAAAGCCAGAACCTTTAACTTGCATTTTCGTGAAACTATTAAGTAAAACTAACTTTATTTGTTCAAATAGTTGTTTTCATCTTTTAATATAATGGCTTGCTATCTTTATTTCATACGGAATAAAGTTGAATATTCACCGAATATTCGCTATTGCATTGACAAAAGTGAATATTCGGCTATAATATGATATAATATATTTGACAGGTGATTTATATGACTTATGAAAATGAATATATGAAATTGCAAAATCACTTAGTGATATGGGTTTGCTCCGTGTTTGCGGCAGAGGAGCAAATAAAAAGTACTTGTTGCCTTAATAAAAATTAAAAGCGTTTAAAACAAACCTTACATTTTCAATTATCTCTTGTTGCAAAAACCTTGTAATTGTGTTTCATTATCAGATACATACCGTCCTCTAAACTTTGTGTACCGGATTCAAAAACAACGGGCTGATATTTCTTTGATTTCCATTCTTTGAATTGCGGTTGCAGAGAAGCAAGAAAATTTTCGTCCTCACATTCTTCTTTACTCAACCAGAATATCACGGTTTTATACGGCTCTTCATGAACTTCCCTTTTCAAAATATCACCTCATTTTCATATAGTTTTAGCAGTTAAAAGCAAAATAAACTTTTGCTTTGTGCTTTTTGAAATATTCAGCAAGTGTTAAGTATATTCAGCTTGAAATCCGGTTAATAAGCGATTATAGAACATCTAAAATACAATTTTCTAAAAAATATAGATAACAAAAAAAGGCAGCAGACATACCACTACCTTAATAGTGAAATTAGTCTGCTGCCCTTGAAAATTCAATGGGTTGAGCTTTCTTGCCGCTTATAATAAGACGGCTTATTTGACTGAATATAAATTCAATCAAACATCTACAGTTACGGTCTGCAATTGACCGTGTGTACTTAAATGTTTAAAAAACAAACATTTAAGTACAATTTGATTATAATGAATCTTCCATTGCTTGTCAATAATTTTCTTGCATTTTTTTAATTTTCTATATAAAAAGCAAGGGGATAGATGTTCATCATTTTGCAACATCATTATCGTGTGAAGCTGCTTCAATCCAAGCTTTTTTTTGCATCTAATGCATTAGCTAATGCAGATTCTATAGTTTCTCCGCAGGTAATACATCCGGGTAAGTCGGGAAAATTAACCACAAAACCACCTTCATTTTTGTCTTCTATGACTTCCATACGATATGACATATCCATATAATCATTAAATGTATTCATAGTTTTTTGCCTCGCTTTTGCAATTTTCCGTATCGTTTTGACATTCCTAATACTTCCTGAAATTATATTAATATTATATTATGTTTTTTTATTTCATTCAATGACCTTGTCAGTAGAACTTTTATTATAAGCTAAAAATAAAAATGCGTATTAGAAATTACTCTTTTTTTGCCTATACGTTTTTTAAATAGAGGGTGTGTGTATCCACATGTATTTCTGTGTGAACGATGTATTATAATTCTGTCCTTGCTATTTTGTAAAATATCTGCTGTTATATTTATTATCTTAAACAATTGGCTTATTAAAGCCATTTTTTAATATAAAAGTCAAAAAGTCTTGACCGCCACTTGGCGTTTTCAAATCAGAACTCTGAGAGTTGTAAACTGATTTTATAAGTATCAAAAATATAGTCACAAAAGTCCTCGAAGATTGTCACAAAAGTCTACAAAAAAGTCTACAAATATTGTCACAAAATTGAAATTTTGAAAAGTTGATTTGTGACAATATCTTTGTAAACTTTACGCCTTGGATAAGCCATTTTGTAAACTTTATGTAGACTTTTCATAACGTACTCTATAGAACATAGTTCGGAAAAGTTTACATAACACTAGGTACAAAAAAGTAAAAAATCTCTAATAAAATGAGGATTTATTATAGGTAAAATGAAATTGCCATTTTAAAAGTTGAATTATTATTTGACAAAATTTTCTTGCAAATTTATATTGATATTCAATGAAATAGTATATACTATTTTCAACGAGGTGTGCTTATTGAAAGAACTGATAACTAATAAAACATATAATAACGAGGAGGAAATAATGGATCAACGGGAAAAATTCAATTTGCTTATGAACGAAATTTACAGCGACAAAACTATGTTTACGCTGTACTTTTCGAGCCTGATAAGCAGTGATAATATATCTTCTGCCGATGAATGCAGGGAGAAACTTAATCAACTTGATATGCTTGGAGCTTTTCTCATAGAAAAGTCGGATAATGAATATCTGAACAGGATAAATGATGCAAAACGCATTGTTGAAGAAGATTTAAAGGCTTTTGGATAATTTCCCGATTTACAAAGAATTCATAATATTCAGCAAGCTTTGATAGCTGTCAACATCGTGGTACTTGAGATTGCTTGTTGACATTTCATTAAACAGCTTCTTTGCACAGTTGATTTTCGCTTGCTCAATCGGTCTGAGTTCAAGGCTTTCCATTGTACCTTTTGTTTCGGCTACAAAGAAAATGTGCTTTACCATTCCTTCATAAAATGCAATTGCCCAGTCGGGAGAATAATTGCCCACAGGAGTGGGGATATGGAATGTTCTCGGTAGCTTTGCGTAAACGCACACTTCTTCGGCGCCGTCCAGATCCTCGGCAAATTTTCTCTCAACGCTCATATCAGCTGTACCGTCCGTAAACACATAATCCTGAATAGCTTTTTTGGCAAGGAAAGCCTTGTCAATACCTTTTGTGTTCTTCTCGGCTGTGAAGATTGAGCTGTCGTATTCTCCCTCGATTGTATCGTAGGAAATATGCTCTACAATCATTGTCGCTTTCTGCTCGTTAATAAGCCTTATAACCTTTGAAATAAATTCCTCGGGATTGTTTCTGAACATATACAGCTTATTTTCGCCGATGCCCTGCAAAATTGCCGACACAGTCCGTCTTGTCAGCACAGTACCCTCTGCAATTTTGCCGATAAGGTCATATTTTATCTGACTTGTTTCGGCGTATTTAAGCGTTTTTGTCTTTGTCTTTTCGCCCGTGAAGGACGCTCCACGCTCGATTTCATACTCGTTGATTTCCGACTTCTGATGACCTGTGGTTGCAGTATATTGCAGCTCGGTAACAAACAGCTTTTCGTTTATACGGTTAATCGAGTTTTTGATAAGCTCGTTGCTGTCAAAGCTGACTGTATAGGCGTACTTATGGTTAATCTTATTCCAGAGTGCCTGAAATTCTTTCTTTGCGAAGTTTTCGTTTAGGGGATTTTCAGGTACTTTTGTTTCGTGCCCATTTGTAAACATATCATTAAGAACACTTTCGTCATAAACGGACTGAATAAGCATATGGATACCGTCTGACATAGGTTTAAGCTCTTCGGGAAGCTGTGCAAGCGTATTCATTGCAACATCATTTCGGTACTTATTAGTAACTTTGCGCTTCATATCAACATAGCCGTTTTGAATAAGATAGAACTCAATCGCATTGGCTGTGTTGTCGTCAATAAGCGTAGGTACATCGTCCACTTTAACATACTTACCCTTAAAATATTCGCTTGTGGCAACTGTAGGTCTGTCGTAGAGAACGGTTTTAATATCCGACTGCAAATCGGACACAAAGGTCTTGTAGCTTTCGCTTGCGATAACGGTGAGGACGTTTATATCGTGAACAGACTCGCCGCAGCTCTGCACGTCCATTCTGTTGCCGTTCTGATTTACGCATAGTCTTAAACCTCTGCCGACTTCCTGACGTTTTGCGGTGTTGCTTTCGGAATGCTTGAGCGTGCAAATCTGAAACACGTTCGGGTTATCCCAACCCTCACGCAATGCGGAGTGGGAGAAGATAAACCTTGTCGGCTCGTCAAAGCTTAATAAGCGTTCCTTGTTTTTCAGAATAAGGTCATAAGCAGAAATATCGTCAGAAAACTCACTTCCACGCTTGAGCTTACTGTCAACAGCATGTCCTTTCTTATCAATGCTGAAATATCCCTTATGCACTGCTCTCTCATCACTGCAAGAGGATTTCAGATAACGCTGATAAGGCGTGTCAAACAGATTGATATACTCATTCAGTACGCTTAAATACTCCTGCTCAAACATAACGCCGTATTCTCCGAGCATCTCCTCGCCGTTTTCATCATACACACGGTACTTTGCGACCTCGTCAATAAAGAACAAGGAAAGGCACTTGATACCCATATTAAATAGCCTTTCTTCCTTTTCAAAGTGCGAGAGGATAGTTTCTCTTATCTGAATACGGCGCATATCCTTTTCGGAAACATCGCCTGTAACGTCGCCTGCTCCGATGATTTCGCCGTTGGTAAAGGTGACTGTTCCGCAAAGCGGGTCAATCTCGGAAACGGTATAGCCTTTGTACTGCTCCATTTCGTTTGACCTGTAGAACAGATTATCGTCAACACCGACAGTATGGGTTTCACGCTTTATTCCGCCTTTGTGCTTTACCTCAAATTCAATTCTCGCAGCAGGCGGTTTTTTGGGCGACAGCACAATCTGCTCTAGATAAATATAGCTGTTTGTTCCTTTTAAATTCTTAACCTCAAAGCCCTTGACCTCAATCTTCTTAACGAGCTTTTTGTTGAATGCGTCAAGAGCGTCCAGCACATAAACAAGGTTGTGCTGTTTTATATGGGTAGCCGAATAATTCAGGCAGAACAAAGGCTTAAATTTAGTGAGTGCCTTTTGCGTAACGTCACCGCCCATTTTCTGCGGCTCGTCAAGAATAAGAATAGGACGGTTAGCCGCAATAACGTCAATCGGACGGCGAGAGCCGAACTCGTCACGCTCCGAATAAATTATTCTCGACTCCTTACTTCTGCCGTTTTCCTTTAATGACGCCGCAAAAGCCTGCGTGTTGATAATCATAACATTAATGCCCGAGTTTGCCGAAAAATGGTCGAGCTTTGTAAGGTTGGAGCTGTCGTAAACGAAGAAACGAGCTTTTTTGCCGTAATGCTCCATAAAGTGGTCTTCAGTCATTTCAAAGGATTTTTTCACGCCCTCACGGATTGCGATACTCGGCACAACAACAATGAATTTACTCCAGCCGTAACGCTTGTTCAGCTCAAACATTGTCTTTATGTAAACATAGGTTTTGCCCGTACCTGTTTCCATTTCAATGTCAAGACTGCACCTGCCCAAATCATTCACAAGAGAAGGCGACTGCTTAATGTTATTTTCAGACTGAATTTTCTTTATATTGCTAAACAGCTGTTCATCGGAAAGCTCAATCACTTCATTTTTAAAGCCGCCGTTGTCGTAAATATCATCTTCATCATCGTCAAGATTGATTGCAATCTGACTGTTTTGCCTTTTCAGCGTTCCGAGGTCACGTATATAGCTTGTTTTATCGTGAAAGCCCTGACCGCTGAAAACGTTTACAACAGCGTCAACAGCCTCGGTCTGGTATTGTTGTATCTTAAAGTTAAATTTCATATATTTTCCTCTCGTGTCATAACGGTAACAGCAAGTTACCGGCAAGTTAAATTCATACTAAATATAGCAATTATTATGCACATAAGCACAATATATAGAGTGTTTAAAACGATAAAATAATTTTAATAGTTTATCCGGGTAAGTTACCAGCAAGTTAACTTATGCCCATGCTGGCAAATACTTCATATATCTCGGAGCTGTGTCAGGCTCAAGAGGTTTTACTAAACCTAATTGAACAGCGTCTTTTATTAAACGGGAAATACTGCCTGAAGAGCTGTCTTTCAAACCAAATCTTTTGCGCAAAGAACTATTCGTTAAATATTCGCCTTGCACATGTTTAATGCACGCATGCAGATAGCACGCCCACATTTTATCTTCCGGAGAAATATTAGAAAAAGCTTTTTCTGAAAATAAACTCACCTTTGTGCTGTCGGAATAAAGGTCTATTTTGGGTGCAGGCAAGCAGTGAATCTCACAGGTAATTGTAATTTTGTCCCATCCGGTTCCCAGTTCCTCACACATTCCCAGCCTGCGCATAAGAGCAGCAAGTTTTTCGTTTCTTGATTTAGGAGGATTGTCAATAATTCTTTTTATATCAACTAACGGAAGCCCGGGATTTGTGATTTCAATACGGTTTTCAAATATTTCTACTACGGGGCCCGTTCCGGTAATTGCAAAGTCCTGATGAATCAGGGCGTTTGCAACTGCCTCTCTGATTGCCAGCATAGGATATGCGCTTTTCTTTTCTCGCTTGGCACTGATTATAACTTCGCTTGCCGGTATTAATGCTTCGACATATTTCATTAAACCCTCAAAGCCGACAACATATCCTTTTTCTACAATATCTTCTTTCAACATATTAAGTCGGCTGTTATCACTGTATTGCACTATTCTGATTGCCTTGCGACTTAATTTTGAAAACGCACTTAAATTTTTAGCAAATAATATTGCTCCCAGATTGGTAATTGTATAAAGTCCGTTGTCTTGCTTTCGCAAAACGTCTTCTTCCAAAAGATAATGGGCAATACTCTTTGCATCCTGCGGCAATGGTATGTCGGCATTATCGAAATATACATTGTAATCCAGTAAGCTTAATGCTTCCGAAAGGCTTAAATCTATCTTTGCACTGCGTTCTTCAAATTTTGAGTTGCGCAGCTTATCCCATAGTTTTGCTTGAATTTCAGGGTATTCATTCAACTTTTTTGTATAGCTCCCAACTCTTATATAGTCAACTTTTTCAAACATAACCGGTTGATTGGTTGCACTATATATTATGAGCACCCCAACTCTTTTATTATTCACTTCAACAGACGAAAACTCAAAATCAGCATTATTTGAAAGCAGACTTCTCAACCACATTATCATATTTAGTGATTCTTTCGACTATACAAATATTGACAAGACCAGATGGATTCTCTTTTGATAAGGAATCTCTATATGTTTCTTTATCAATTCAATTATAATTCTAAAATATTCAATTTTATAGTTTGATTATGGTGTATTTAGTTGTATTTTAAATTTAATTGTGATATAATACAAACATATACAATTAACACATAATTATATGTTGTATATTGATAAATAATATGAAAATCGATTTAAAATAACGAGAGGTGACACTGATTGAAAGAGATAGATAACTTAAGGTATCTGCTGAATTCTGTTAAGTTAGAAATTTCAGGGTTAAAGAATCAAATTGACGAAATCAGTTCATTATGTGCTGACGGATACTTTATTACTGAGCAAAAATGTACAGAAGCTGTAAATACCCTTAATAAGCTTATTGAATTAGAAAGCAAGGTAAATGATAGCTTTGAGAAATACGTTCTTGATTTACCTGAAAAAATATCAGCAGCTGATAGATTAATTGATGATTTGGAAATAAGGTTGCTTAATGAAGACAAAATAGAAAAGCTAAAACTAATTAAAACTTTAAATCCAGTTTATGAAAGTAATCAGTATGTAGATCAATATATAGATACGCCATATACAGATAAAACTCGAATTAAGCGTTATGTCGATACAATTAATCTTATATTTGATAAGAATGCTTTGTGCTAATAATGCAGAGTATTGTGAATTTTTAATGAGTGATATTTATAGAATTATTAATGATACTGCAAATGTTTATAGCGAATGTATGGATAGAAATATTCAGGAGTCTGAGCTTAATGCTGTTATTTGGAATGCACAGATAAAACACCTGTTTCCTATTATTGAGTCTTATAGAAGAGATATTGTTGAAAAGTATGGGGAATTTTTAAAGGTGTACTTGCCTTATAAAACTAATTATGGGGTAATAATTAATGAGTTGTCGGAGCTTGACTTGTGCAATATTCTTGATATTATGAAGAAGTATTCAATAAATATTACAAAAGATGAACTCAATAAACTTCATCTTTACAAAGATGCACGCAATGATTTGGCTCACTTGAAACCTACAAATAACAAAAATTTGTTTGATATTTTAGACAACTTCATATAGAGTATTATTAATTTATGGAATACGGTTGAATTTACAAGATGTTTAAAATATCTACTACGTTAAGATAGAACAACTTAATACATATACCTATTAAGAGTACGCGAGAGATCAAGCTTGTTGACTGCACAGCGACCTGCCAGGAGGTAAGATGCTTAAAGCTTGACCGATAGGTTGTCTCACGGTATCCGTGTAACCGTCAATTCACACCTAAAAAAGTCCTGCGAGTTTGTTCTCGCAGGACTTTCACATATATATCAAGTTTTAGCTTTGCTTTGTCAAGAAAAGTGGTTTGACGGTTACAAAATAGCACTAATTTCTTCCAAATAAAAACCGCCCTGATATTTCAGAGCGGGAATACTTTAACTATTTAGTTGGTATCCAAAGTTCATAATGCCGTTTATTCTTTTCGTTTTCGGGATAAAGGTAGTAAACTTCCAATTCGTAATTTTGAGCCTGTTCATATCCAGAATCGGGAAACCAACAATCAAATATTCTCTCTCGGAGTTTTGGGAGAACATCGCCGGCAAAACCGCCAAAGTCGGTTGAGAATACTGCATATTTGCCTGCTGGAATTTTAATGCTTTCAAGGTTAGGATTATCAATCTGATTTGCTTTCTTGGCTATTGAATAAACTCCGTTATCCCATATACCGTACCAGACACCTTCAACGGTAGTGCAGACTTGATTTTGAATATCATCGTGCTGATTAGACCACATAATATGCTCCTGCTCAAAGCGGTCAGCGGCTAAGCCTGAAAACTGTCGTGAGATGCCCTTGAGTTTGATTTCATCTGTGTTTACGATTCTGAAATTCAGTTCATCCGCACCTTTAATTGCAACGTAGAATGAAACCGGCGGATAAACCTTCAGCGACGTATCCGCACTCACTTCTGTCGGCAATACTCCGTGTTGTTTTGTGAATGCCCTCGTAAATGAATCAGCACTGTTGTATCCATATTTGACAGCAAGTTCTATGATTTTTACTTTGTTATTCAACAATTCATATGCCGCAAGCTAGAGCCTGCGTTTTCGGACATACTCGCTTACCGACATATTTGTTATATAGCTGAAAAAGCGTTTGAATTTGTCATAAGGGCAAAGAGCGATTTCTGCAATTTTGTCAGTATCTATGTCACCACATAGGTTGTCCTCAATAAAAATAACTGCATTGTTAAGCTGTTTCAGAATATCCATAATGTTTACCTCCTGATAGTATAATATCAGGATTTTCTATTAATTGTCCGACTTTTTGAGGACAAAATAACACACACTATCAGTAGAGTTATATCTTCTTCGCTATAAAAAACAATCTCGGAAAACGGAACAGAATCTCACCATTCTTCTGCACTTGATATCGTTGTTGCAATTCTATATATACATCATCTATAAACTCATTAGCCTCTGATTCTGAAAGCTGTTCGAGGTACGGTCTTAAACCTGTACCTTTGTACCATTCTATAATACTCTCGTAGCTTGGCATACGGTGACAATAGGTTGTTTCCCATATTTCAAAATCGCTTGAAATATGGGAAAGCACGTCAAAGTACTCTTCGGTTGTTAGATTATTATATTGCCTTGATACAATCTTTCCTTTCCATTTTTGATTGTCAGCAAGCTGATTTATGATTATATGAACAGGATGCTCACGCTGGATTGGTATCTGAATTGCGAGAATACCGTTTGGCTTTAATAGTGTCATCAGTTTTGGCAAAAGCTCTCGGTGATTTGGCAGCCATTGAATGCAGGCGTTTGAAAACACTATATCAAACTTTTCGCTTATATCATTCAAATCACCGTTTGCATCAAGATTTATGAAATCTATTTCAGAATATAATTTTTTCGCTTTTTCAAGCATTTCGATAGAATTATCAGCACCAATTACCCTTGCGTTTGGAAACCTATCCTTTAATACTTTTGTGCTGTTACCGGGACCGCAACCTAAATCAAGTATGCTATCCGGATTAAGCGTTTCAAGTCTGTTTGCTAAATCAATAGCAGGCTGTGTTCTGTCTTTTATAAATTTCTCATATTGAACGGGATTCCAATTAGGCATACTTATCATCCTTTGTTATATCAATAAATTATTTCTTCCAACTACCAAGAAATGCGGACTTAATCCTATCAGTGTTTCTTCGTGTTCGGTTGTGTGGATAATATCAAGCAGTATATTTCTACTATCTGTATCATGCCACTTTTTCATTAAGCTTAGGTGTTATAAAAATCATATACTTCTTATATATTTTCCATTAGCTTAATCCTTTAACATTTTCTTCAGGTAATATCTGCAATGCCCTTTCGGACAATCCTCCAGTGTACCAAATACTTCATAACCTTGATTTTCATAAAACTCCTTTGCCTGAAAATCAAAGGTATCAAGGTGTATCAGATAACAGTCCTTTTCTTTAGCAATCATTTCTATTTTAGCAAGCAACTTTGAGCCCAAGCCATTACCACGATAGTTTTCATCAACCCAAAGCGTGTCTATATATGCAACATTCCAACAATACATTCGTGCAACACAACCTGCGATAATCTTTCCGTTATCGTCGGTTATCTTTTTGTCAAGAGTATCAAACAGTGTTTCCTGTTTGGCAGGAACTTGGGAAAGGTTATACTCGACAAGTTTGTCAATTATATAATCAGTGTCGCCGTCTTTGCAGTTTTCTATTTCATAAGTAATATTATCCTCGCTTTTCAAATATCAAATGATGGAAGAACGCAATTCTCTGAAAATCAGAATTTTGTGAAACCCTCATTTCAATATCAATCATCTTTCTCTGCCATTCTTCATCTTTTTGAATCTCCTGATTCTGCTGTAAATCCCAAAAGGTTCTTAAACCAAAAGATTCTTGTAACACAAAGCCGGTACACCAGTGTGTTATATCGCCATCATCATAGTATTTGATTGTTCCGAACTGTTGGGAATTGCTATTGTGACCGTCAAGGAGATTGTCTGCTTCATCAAAGTTGTTGAGTAAGACTACCTTCTGCATAACTCTGCCATTGCGGTTGTGCTTGACGATAGACAGTTTGCCATTTGGTTTTAGAAACCGATAAAACTCACGGACGATTATTTCTCTATCATCAGCGTATTCAAGCACATTATGGCAGAAGATATAATCAAACGAATCGTTCGGCAGCTTTTTCAGTTCATCTGTACTGCCGATAATTTGTCGATAGCCGTTTGTATTCACTTGCTGAGCAAGCATATCCGCTGAAGGCTCGATAGCAGTTACTTGATTATCGGCAGCAAAATAATCGGCAGTAACGCCTGTTCCGCTTCCAAAATCAAGAATTGCCTTACCTTTCAATTCGCCGATTTGTTTCCAAATGATTTCTTTTGCGAGTTTCTCCCAAGTGGGAAGTTGATTTAACATATTAAACTCCAATCAGCTTATAAATATCTGTTCCGGTTTGTTTATCAAAGTAGTCTTTCAAATAAAGAAATGCCTTCCATTTCTGAATAGTAAGATCATTGAAACCTCTCCGCATAACTACGTCTACAAGACGTTTTTCGATATATGTTGCGCCGTCTGGCAGAGCGAGAGCGTCACAGAGTTGGATCAGACGGTCGTAGTCATCATATTCGGTATTATCAAGAAATCTCTTGATGAACTCGGTTTCCTCTGCGGTACAATCATTCTGTCCGTTATAGGAGCGAATATCCTTATATGGGGATGAGTGCGTCAGACAAATTCGGGCGCAATCATCATAGCCGAGAGAGGTCATAAAATTGTTGCCGTCAATAATATGTCGCATATCCGTTACACCCTCACGTCTGCCGATGTCGTGCAGTAATCCGAGGATATAGGAGGTATCGTCGTTGAGGTTATCGCATTGTTCGACAATCGCCTTTGCACAAAAGGCGGTAGTTTTGCTATGTCCGATCCAAGCTCTGAGGTTGCGCTGTTCAGCTTCGTTTAATAGTTTTTCTGCTTCAATAATTGTTGGTAATTTCATATTACACCAAAAGATTTAATAGTTCGTTTAGGTTATTGATAGTGTAGTCAGGATGTTCCTCGATTTCCTTTAGTTCAGCATAACCACCGAAGCCTTGTTTAATCCACACGGTTGTCATTCCGATTATGTTTGCAGGAATAATATCATTGTCAAGTCTGTCACCGACCATTATCGCTTCTTCGGGCTTGCAATTCGCACGGTCAAGAGCTATTTGGAAAAGCCGCAAATCTGGCTTAGCAACGCCCTCCTCGGCAGAAGCGATAACAAGGTCAATGTATTTCAGCAAGCCGAGCTTATCCAATCGCTCCTGACTGCCAAAATTTTGATTTGCAATGATACCGATTTCATAATGCTTGCTTAACTCGTTCCAACAATTCTCTGCTTCGGGATAGACAAACTCATCATCACTGTTCCAAGTAACCTTGTTTAAACCGTATTCGGTAAGTACCAAATTGTAAGCGTTTTGGCTATGTTTTGAAATCTCGACCATTCTCTGATAAAACTCATCATAGCCGACATCAGTATTTGAAATCGTTTTTTCGATCCTGTTTTTATAAGCAACACTTTCATCAACCAGCGTTGAGCCAATATCAAAGAAAATCTATTTAATAATACTCATCATTTTATCAACGTATTTACAAACTCTCTGTTTATAATCTCATTTAACAGCAAAGGTTGAATCCGAGGATAAGTCCAATTTGTCGGCAGATCCTCAAAGAATTCAATTCGTTCAATCTCGCTGTGAAGTTCACTCTCAAAGCTCTTTATCTCAGCGTAATAGAGTTTGCCAAAGGTTTCTTTACCATCAAAGTTATCGGGAGCCGTTACAGAATAAATGCAGACAGGCTGAATCGCATAATCTATCGCTCCGGTTTCTTCGTATAATTCACGCTTGGCTGTATCGTCAATGGCTTCTCCTGCTTCTCTGTGACCGCCCGGGCATTCGTATGTATCACGTTCTTTATGTTTGCAGAACACCCACTTGCCATTTGTTTTTGCTACGATAACAGCGAATTTTATTAAGCTATCGTCCGCTGTATCATAAAATCTCACTACCGTTTCCATATTACAATCCTTCTCGTAAAATACAATCGTCATTTTATCATTGATTATCTCTGTTTTACCAGTTTTATGATAGCCAAGCTTTTCATATAAATAGCAGTTGCCTTTTTCCTGCAAGATAGTGTCGAGCTTCCAATGATGCTTTCCGTGAATACGCTCTGCTTCTTTTATCGCTTGCTGAGCGTATCCTTTATTTCTGTATTCGGGCATTATGAAAATCGGAGATATTCTTTTTCTTGTAATACCGTCCTTAAAATCAACAACTCGAATCACGCCGACCTGTCTGTATTCTGTTGAGTCGGTAAATACACATTTAATCTTCATTTTTACCTCTATCTATATCTTAAATATATATTTTAATTCTACCACCAAAACAATAATATGGCAATTAATTTAAAAATTATAAAACTAAAAATATTTCATAGAATAACAAAGCAAAAATGTGAATCGAAGTGTGGTTATACAATTGTTATTGTTATAATTCCTCTTTCAATTGTTTTAGAATTTTCTTCAATCTCTTTTCTGCGCCTTCGACTGTCAGACCAACTCTCAATGATGCTTCACGGATTGATATTTTCTCCTTGCTTTTTAGGCATCGGAGCAAAATTTTCTGGGGCGAGTCTTTGACGGATTAAGTATCGGCTTTCCGCAGTTTTTGCAAAAACCACTGCTGTTTTTAAGTGACGCAGTGTTAAGTCCATTACGGTAACAATATGATTTAATTGCACCGACCGAGAGTCCTGTCTTTTCGGCAATCTGTGTATAGCTACATAACGCCCAACGCATTGTCAGAATAATTTCCTTTTGGCTTTTTGTCATAATGGGTATCCTCCTGTAAAGATTTTCTCAACAACCCATCTGGACAAAAAATCTGCGTGTGGCCGAAAAAAGCAAAAAAATAATGCCCGTTAGAGAAATCGATCTCCAACGGGCATAAGTGCTTTAAAGATATTCAGTTAAATTCTTGTTGTGTAGTCGAGCGCAATCCAGCCGGCACCGCTTTTCAGCTTGCCCCAGCCTTTGGCTGAACCTGTGCCTTGCTTTGTTTCTACAATGGTGAAAATTCCCTTTCCTGTAAACTTTCCTGTTGCGGCATAGTTTGTGCCGGGGCCTTTGCGGATGTTTAAATCGGAAATTGAAATCTGCACCTTGAAAGAGCTTGTGCTGTTCGTAACTTTTGATGTGTAAACCGCCTTGCCGCTTTCGTCAAATACGGAGTACCCCTTGTTTTTGTCAGCACACTTCTTTGCGTTTGACAAATCGTTGAACGCACCCTTTTGCGATTTTTCATCTTTCCAGGTTTTGCGGACACGATATAGTGTTTTCTTTGTTGTAGAAGATGTGCCTAAGCCGAGCTGTGCGTTTACTTCCTTTGCAATCTGACCATGGAGATTGTAGAGATAATCGCCGGGGCAAGACTTATTAGCGTAGTCACGATGAACGGTCATATTACATCCGTTGAGATGGTTCATCCTCTCTGACTTGTTTGTTGACCACACGAGTTTTTTGATGCCGTTACGCTTGCAGATGTCTACGAGCAATTTAATCAAGGACTTGTATGCCGCATTGTTTACCCTGTATGGGTGATATGTATCGGACGCAACCTCAATGGTGATTGCTCTGTTATCGTTTGATGCAGATGAAGTACACCAGCTGCGGTCCTTTTCCTCAACATACATTCCGATTCGTCCGTCATAGCCGATACCGTAGTTTGAGCTTGCCTCCTTGCTTGTTGATGCAAAGATTGAGCCGAGGGTTTCAACAGAACACTGACCCACCACGCAGTGAATGGAAATGGTATCAATCTTATGATTTCTGTTGACGCTCCTGTTAGGTGAAATTCTTGTGTAGTTTACTAATTTACTGTTTGTGTAAGCCATAGTTATTCCTCTCCTTTGTTGTTTGATAAATTTTCAAGTGTTTCTGCAGGAATGTCCTGCTCAGTTGTGATTACTTTTTCGTCAGCCATTTACTTTTCCTCCTTGTTGTGTAATTGTGAAAGTACATCCTTTAATTTCTGCGGAATCGGAAGTCCGAGATGAGCAGAGTTTTCAAGAATTGAAACTCCTTCATTTGAAAGGTAGACGAAGATTACTGCCGTTCGCAGCACTCCTACCTCTTGCAAAATAAACACATCAATCAGATTTGCAATTCCTACAAGTGCGAAAATAAGCACCTTGCGGCAGATTCCTTTAAATCCTATCTCGCTTGAAAGATTACGGTCTGCAAAGGCGCACATAAGTCCTGTTATGTAGTCGGTAACTACAAAGGCGATGAGTGCATACAAAAAGCCGTCTGCTCCGCCTAAGAACCAGCCGAGAAATCCGCCAAGTGCAGAAAATGCGATTTGTATTGCGTTCCAGATTTGTTTCATAAAAATTCCTCCATTCATTTTATTTTCTATTTTTTAACCCACGCATTCCACGAGGAGTTCACCCTTGAACGAATATACATATCAAAAGGTGAATCTCTTGTGGTGTAACGCTGAATTACAAGATTTACGCTGCAGGAAAACACCTCAAGCATACCAAACACAAGTGCCGGATAATTAAGGTTTTCCTGCGGTAATGACCGTCTGAAATAGATGCCGGGTGCAGTCAGCTCGTTAAGGCTGACATCATCTGCAATAGCCGACTGTTGAAGTCCCATAA
>CAMKNF010000004.1 GCA_946414115.1 uncultured Ruminococcus sp.
ACTCTTTCCCTACACGACGCTCTTCCGATCTGGCAAAGGAGTACGGCGCAGAGCTTATACTCGGTGAAAACTACCTGTCGAATATTGACGCTGATATTGTATTCAGAAGTCCCGGAACTCCGTTCTATAAAGATGAGCTTGTGGCTTTAAGAAACAGGGGCGTTGTTCTCACTTCCGAAATGGAGGTGTTTTTCGATTTGTGCCCGTGCAAGACAATTGCAGTAACAGGCTCGGACGGAAAGACAACAACTACAACGATTATTTCCGAGTTTTTAAAAGCAAGCGGAAAAAATGTGCACCTCGGCGGAAACATTGGAAAGCCTTTACTTCCTGAAATTGAATCAATCAGAAGTGACGATTATGCAGTAGTTGAGCTTTCGAGCTTTCAGCTTATTTCAATGAGAAAAAGTCCCGACGTAGCCGTTGTGACAAATCTTGCTCCTAACCACCTTGACATACATAAGGATATGCAGGAGTATATAGATTCAAAGAAGAACATCATTCTTCATCAGAACGCTTTTTCAAAGGCTGTCCTTAATCTTGATAACGAAATTGCAAACGAATTTTCGGAGTCGGTCAGAGGTCAGCTTGCAAAGTTCAGCGTTAAAGAAAAGCTCTATAACGGAGCTTATCTTGACGGTACTACAATCTGCTACAGTGATTACGGCAAGGTTACAGAAATAATGGATTACAGGGACATCAGGATTCCCGGAATGCATAATGTTGAAAACTACCTCGCCGCAATTTCGGCAGTGTGGGGAATAGTTGACGTAGATACAATTGTAGCAGTTGCAAAGACCTTCGGCGGCGTTGAGCACAGAGCAGAGTTTGTCAGAGAGTATAAAGGCGTTAAGTATTATAACGATTCAATTGCCTCAAGCCCCACAAGAACAGCTCTCGGCACACTTTCTCTTTATGATGAAAAGATTATCATAATTGCAGGCGGCTATGACAAGCATATTCCGTATGAGCCGCTCGGGCCTGTTATCAATGAAAAGGTAAAGCTTTTGATTCTTCTCGGCGATACTGCGCCTAAAATTGAAGCCGCAGTAAAGAATGCCGATAATTACGACGAAAGCAAAATTGAAATTGTAAACGTAAGCAATATGGAAGAAGCCGTAAATGAGGCTGTGGCAAGAGCGGAAAGCGGAGATATTGTGTCGCTTTCACCTGCAAGCGCAAGCTTCGGACTTTACAGGAATTTTGAGGAAAGAGGTAATCACTTCAAATCAATTGTGAACGGCTTGAAGTGATATTAGATATGGATTTAAAGGAAATTATTCTTAATCTTTGCAGTACTTCGGGAGTGTCGGGCAGTGAAGAGCCTGCCGGCAATGCGGCTGAAAAGTATCTTGAAATCTTTGCCGAAGTCAGCACAGACAGTAACGGAAACCTTTTTGCAGTGCTTGGAAATCTCAATGCAGAAAAGACAATTCTGCTTGACGCACACATTGACAGAATCGGCTTGATTGTAACTGATATAGATAAAAACGGTTTTGTAAAAGTTGACAAGTGCGGAGGTGTTGACATCCGCACCTTGCAGGACAGCAGTCTTGTTTTACAGGGTAATCCCGAATTAGTCGGTACGGTATGCTGTATGCCGCCGCATCTTTCAGACGGTAAAGAGGACACAGCCGTTTCAATTGACAAAGCCTATGTTGATTTCGGAATGACCGAATCAGAAGTAAAAAAGCACATAAAAATCGGCGATGTGCTTGCATTTAAAACAGAGCCGAAAATGCTTTTGAATAACAAAATATCTGCTCCTGCACTCGATAATCGTTGCAGTGTAGCATCACTGATAAGATGTGCAGAGCTTTTAAGCAAGGAACAGAGCCTTGAATACAAGGTAATAATTATGTTAAGCGTTCAGGAGGAAACCTTCGGTACAGGTGCAAAAACAGGTGCATTTTCGGTAAACGCAGATGAAGCAATTGCCGTTGACGTCAGCTTTGCTTCCCAGCCCGACATAACCGGACAGTATTCAAAAATTGAGCTATCCAAAGGACCTATGATTTGCATTTCGCCGATTCTGAACAGGGTAATGTCGGACAGGCTTATTGAAATTGCAGAAAACACAAAAATCCCTTATCAGCTTGAGCCGATTTCGGGTGCAACGGGAACAAATGCCGACAATATCGCAGTAACAAAGAGCGGTGTAAAAACCTCGGTTGTTTCAATTCCGCAGAGGTATATGCACACACCGAACGAGGTTATTTCCCTTGATGACGTTGAAAACACAGCAAAGCTGATTTGCGAATATATAAAATGCGGAGGTGCTTTTAATGCTTGATATAAAATTGCTTGAAAGACTCTGCAAATGTGACGGAATATCGGGCGACGAGGGAAAGGTCAGAGAGCTTATTATTGAAGAAATAAAGCCTTATGCTGACAGCATTTCCGTTGATAACCTTGGCAACCTTATTGTTCATAAGCAAGGAAAAAACAGAGCAAAGTCAAGGCTTATGCTCTCCGCCCATATGGACGAGGTCGGCTTGATGGTTACGGACATTACTTCTGACGGCTATCTTAAATTTGACGAAGTCGGCGGAATTGACAGGCGAGTATTGCTCGGAAAAAGCGTAACAGTCGGAAAAAACAGAATTAACGGTGTAATTGGTGTAAAGCCTATTCATCTCTGCAAAGGTGAAGAAAACGCAAGAATCCCGGAATTATCCGAAATGTACATTGACATCGGAGCAGACAGCAAGGAAGATGCACTCAATTATATAAAATATGGTGACAGTATCAACTTTGTTTCCGATTTTACCGCAACAGCAGACTCAATAACTTCAAAAGCACTTGATGACAGATTTGGCTGTCTTGTGCTGATTGAGCTAATAAAGAGAGCGCTTGAGTATGATATGGACTTTGCGTTTGTTGTTCAGGAGGAAGTCGGCTTGAGGGGTGCAAAGGTAGCCGCATATACGGTTGACCCCGAGTTTGCACTCGTTATAGAAACCACAACAGCCGCCGACGTTCCCGAAATTGATGAGAATAAACAGGTCTGCAATTTGTCGGACGGCGCTGTGATTTCCGTTATGGACAGGCGCACGATATATGACAAGGAAATAATTGCCCTTGCTTTTGACTGTGCCGCAAAATCAAAAATTAAGGCGCAGTATAAACGTGCCGTTGCAGGCGGCAACGACGCAGGCGTTATCCATTCAAGCAGAAGCGGAGTAAGAACGCTTGCTGTTTCACTGCCGTGCAGGTATCTTCATTCGCCGAACTGCGTTGTAAACAAACAGGACTGTGAAAATATGTTAAAGCTTGTATCAGAGCTTGCCGAGAATATTGCAGGCGGCAGATTAAGCAAAAAGGAGAGCGAAAAATGATACTTTCTGCAAATGAAACGAACGATTTTATTACTTCCATTCAGAAAATATCAAAGAGCGACCCGTTTGCATGCAGGATTATTTCCCTCTACAACAGCTATTCACCCGAGCTTGCCTTTGTTGACTATTGGATGATTGCCAATGAAAACAGCGGAAAATGCACGGGAGCTGTTGCACGAAGCGGAACAAATTTTATTCTATTTATAACTGATGACTGTGACTTGGAAGAGCTGTCCTCGTTTATGAGAGTGGCAGGTGCTTCAAGCGTACTTTGCAGCGGCAGATATAAGCTTGATTTGTTCGGCAGTAAGAGCACCACGGGTGCAATACTTGTCAGAAATAAGCCGTTTGAAATTATCGACGAAAGCCTGAACATCATAGAGCCTGATATTAAGGATGTATACGATTTAATAGTAAGGTGCGCTGACGAAAATTTCAGACCGCCTGTTTTTGAGGATTTTTACGTTGATGTCAACCACAAGCTTCGCCACAATGCAATGAGAATGTACGGCATATGCGAAGATAACACGCTTGCCGCCGTTGCAATGACTGTTGCAGAAAGCGATAACAGCGCAGTGCTCGGCGCAGTATCGTGTGACCCCGAATACAGAAAGCACGGCTACGGCTCAAGCATTGTAAAGTACATATCCAATCGCTTGATTGAGGAAAACAAGGCTGTTTTTCTGCACAGGGCAAAGAATGCTAATGTGTCATTCTACAACAATCTTGGATTTGTAGAAACGGACAAATGGAGAGAATATTTTTTTGAAAGGTGATTTTTTGAGTTTTTTTGATATAGATGAAAGAATAGTCCTTGCTTCACAAAAGGCAATGGAGCTTTGCAAGGATAAGCTTGCTGAAATTGACGGTATTCAGGAATACAATCAGCAGAAGATGATAAAAGCTTTTCAGAATGCATCGGTGCGTGAAAGCTATTTCAGCGGTTCAACAGGTTACGGCTACGACGATTTCGGCAGAGATGCGCTTGACAAGGTGTATGCGTTTGTTTTTGATGCGGAGGACGCACTTGTAAGGCACAACTTTGTAAGCGGTACTCACGCACTCACAGTTGCACTTTTCGGAATGCTCCGCCCGAATGATGTTATGCTCTCCGTTACGGGTATGCCGTATGATACAATCCGCTCTGCAATCGGAATAGAGGGTGATTACCCAGGCTCACTCAAGGATTTTAGCATTGAGTTTAAAATGACCGATTTAAAGGCTGACGGCACGCTTGATTATGACGCAATAAGGAAGTCGATTGCAAATGAAAAGCCTAAAATGGTGTACATACAGCGCTCAAGAGGTTACAGTACAAGACCGTCGCTTACGTGGCGTGAAATAAAGAAAATCTGCGATATAAGCAAAAAGGAGTCGCCGAAGTCTATTATAATGCTCGACAACTGCTACGGCGAATTTGTTGAAAAGGTTGAGCCGCTTTCAGTCGGCGTTGATATTATGGCAGGCTCTCTTATAAAAAATCCGGGCGGCGGAATTGCCCCGACAGGCGGCTATATTGCAGGGAAAAAAGAGCTTGTCGAGATGTGCGCTTACAGACTTACAACTCCGGGAACGGGCAAGGAAATCGGTGCAACGCTTAATACAAGCAGAGAGATGTTTATGGGAGCATATCACGCACCGCACGTTACAGGCGAAGCCCTCAAAACTGCTGTATTTGCTTCCGCTCTTTTTGAAATTTTAGGATATGACACAACCCCGAAGTATAACGAGAACAGGGGAGATATAATTCAGCTCATTATGCTCGGCAACGAAGAAAAGCTAATCAGCTTTTGCGGCGGTATCCAGAGCGGCTCAGCTGTTGACAGCTTTGTTCAGCCCTTGCCGTCCGATATGCCGGGATATGAAAGTCAGGTAATTATGGCGGCAGGAGCGTTTACTCTCGGCTCGTCAATTGAGCTTTCAGCCGACGCTCCTCTTCGTGAACCGTATGCAGTATGGATGCAGGGAGGACTTAACTTCCACAGCGGAAAACTTGGCGTAATGCTTGCCGCCGACAGAATTTTAAAAGACACAGAAAAAACGCTTGGCAATTAAACCAAGCGTTTTAGTTTACCTTAATTTCTTAAAAAAGTCTTTAAGCAATGCTGAACATTCGTCAGCCATAATTCCGCCTACACATTCAGGCTTGAAGTTGTACGGCATCTCAAAAAGGTTAGTGATCGTACCGCACGAGCCATTTTTGAAATCATATGCCCCAAAGTAAACCTTTGGTATGTGAGCGTTGATTATTGCCCCTGCACACATCGGGCAAGGCTCAAGCGTAACATACAGCTCGCAGTTCCACAACCTCCAGCCGCCCAGAGCTTTGCAGGCGTTGTCAATAGCTTCAATTTCGGCGTGAAGAAGTGCGTTTTTAGCTTTTTCACGTCTGTTTCTGCCTTTTGCCACTATTACGTTTTCCCTTACAATCACTGCTCCAACAGGAACTTCTCTGTCGTCATAAGCCTGCTTTGCCATTTCATAAGCCGCAAGCATAAATTCATTTGTCATATTCATATTAAGCCTATATTAATTACAGTTTCAATTGAGAATAAAATCATAACAAATAATGTTCCGGGATTGATGAAAAATGCTTTGATTTTTTCTTTGAGTGTAAGCAAAATTGTTGGTTCATTCACGCAGGCTTGAATTGATTTGTCGGAAATTCTGAAATAGTTTTTATCTTTTCTGATAATCAGGAAGAATGAAACTAAACCGAGAATACAGAAAACAGCAATCAGAATGAAGTAAACCATCATAAATACTCTGTCGCTGAATACGCCTGTGCTTTGCAGAACATCAAGCATAACAGCATAAAAATTGTTGACAAAATGAATGATGATTGAAGGAAGAATTGAATTTGTTTTGCAGTCAACATAAGCAAAAACAAGGCCGAGGATAAAGGCAAAGGGAACCTGAACAATATTGCCGTGCATTGCTCCGAAAACTATTGCAGAGGCGATTATTGCAAAAGCGTCGCCGAACCTTCGTAAAGTACCCATAAGAATACCTCTGAAAGCAAATTCCTCGGCAAAAGCAGGCACTACAGCGGTTGATATGATGTAAAGCACTATTTCCAAAGGTGTGTTAGCTTTTGATGTCATATCAAGTGTATTTTGCAGACCGAAAAATGAAAAGTTAGTCTGAATCATTTCCGAAGCAGTATTTGCCACCATTGCCACAGCCATTCCGACAAATACAATTGCCCATAATTCCTTTTGACGGACGTAGCTTGTTTTTATCGTGTCAGAAATACTTCTGCGAGAGATCAGAAAGTAAAACAGTCCGGGTACAAAAGCAGAAAAAACAGAAATAAAAATCTCCATATAAAACATTGCAACAGTGTCAATGGATTTAAACGATGTGGCTAAAAAAGAAATAAAAATAAAGACATAGGATAAAACAAGCATTGTAGCGAAATATGCAAATACAAAAAATCCTAAACCGCTTGCCGTCTTTTTAATTGTACGTGCCTGAATAAATTTTAAATATTCCTGTCTGTCAAAATTCGGTGTTGTATTATATATCATTAGTTTATCACTTCCATTCTATATATTCTAACATAATAACTTATATAATTCAAGAAAAACAGATAAAGTAAGTGTCAATGTGACAGCTTTTGTTACTGAAAATTGACACTGAATAATTATTGTGTTAAAATTTATTGAAGAATACACATTTAAAAAAGGGGAGGGGTAATATGCAAAACAGTGACATTACTGTTGTAAGCGCAAAACGAGGACTGTTCAATCTTAATCTGAAAGAGCTTTGGAAATACCGTGACCTTGTGATTCTTTTCGTAAAACGTGATTTAAAAAATGTATATAAGCAGACGGTTCTCGGTCCTCTATGGATAGTTATAAACCCGTTCCTGTCAACATTTGTTTTTACGGTTATTTTCGGAATAATCGCAAATATTTCCACAGACGGCATACCTCAATTTTTGTTCTATATGTCGGGCAATATTTTGTGGTCCTTTTTTTCAAGCTGTTTTAACCGTGCTTCGTCCACATTTTTAAGTAATGCCCGAATATTCGGCAAGGTATATTTCCCTCGCTTTGTAATGCCGTTATCGGGAATAATCTATAATTCAATAACGTTTCTTGTCCAGTTTGTAATGTTTGCAATTCTTGTGGCGGTGTACGCATTAACAGGAGCAAATGTTCACCCGAATCTTATTGTGCTTGCACTTCCGATTCTGCTGATACACATTGCTTTTCTGGGTACGGGTACAGGACTTATTATTTCTTCTTTAACAACAAAGTATCGTGACTTAAACGTTCTTGTATCCTTCGGTTTAACGCTCTGGATGTATCTTACACCTGTCGTATATCCCGTTTCGCAGATTCCCGAGAGCTTCCGCTTTATTATGCTTCTCAATCCCGTAGCCCCTATTATGGAAACATTCAGGTATGCTTTTCTCGGTAGCGGCAGTTTTGAGTGGTTTTTCCTATTAATAAGCGCAGCTGTGACTGCGGTTCTTCTTATATTAGGCATGATAGTGTTCAATCAGGTAGAAAAGAATTTTATAGATACGGTCTGAAAAATGAGAGAAAATTGTGTTATTAAAACAGAAAATCTTACAAAAGAATATAAGCTCGGAGTAATCGGCTCGGGCACCTTACGCCATGATTTACAGAGCTGGTATGCTCGCAAAAGAGGAAAAGATGACCCTAATCTGAAAATCGGTGCAAATCAATACAGTGCAGGCGACCGTTTTCTTGCGCTTGATTCACTTGATATTGAAATTAACAGGGGAGAGAGAGTCGGTATTATCGGCGCAAACGGTGCAGGAAAGTCAACCTTTCTCAAACTTCTGTCACGAGTAACTTCTCCTACAGACGGTGAAATCAGGTTTCGGGGAAGAATAGCAAGTATGCTTGAGGTCGGAACAGGATTTCACGCTGAACTTACAGGAAGAGAAAATATTTATCTCAACGGCGCAATTCTCGGAATGAGCAAAGCGGAAATAACAGAAAAGATTGATAAAATCATTGAGTTTTCCGAGTGTGAAAAGTTTATTGATACTCCCGTAAAGCGCTATTCTTCGGGTATGTTTGTAAAGCTTGCATTTGCCGTAGCCGCTCACCTTGATGCCGAAATTCTCATAATGGACGAGGTGCTTGCTGTGGGTGATATGCAATTTCAGAAGAAGTGTATCGCCAAAATGCGTGAGCTTGCGCTGAATGAAAACCGTACAGTTCTTTATGTTTCCCACAATATGAATACAATCAGAGAGCTTTGCAGCAGATGTATTGTACTTGACCACGGCAAGAAGATTTTTGACGGCGACGTTGAGAATGCAATCAAAATTTATCTCGGCGGTGAACAGGAAGATTTTGCCTTTTATAACTATAACGGAATGCATAAAGAGCCTTGCAAGCGCAATGACATTGAACTTTTGCGTGCAGGCTACTACGGCAAGACGGACAATTTGTTTCATAATGAAGAAATAATGCCGCTTGAGCTTTCGTGGCAGAATAAAGAGGATATTGACAATCTTTGTCTGCGTATAGAGGTTAGCGACTACAGGCGTTTTCCTGTTACTGCATTTGTTATTGAGGACTTTTATTCGGGTAATAAGGGCGAAAAAGCGTCAATGCGTTTTAAGATAAATATCGCCCGAATTGCAAGTGGGGGGTATTATACCCGCTATGTTTTCTATAACAGGAAAAGTGATACTCTGCCGTATGAAAGCGTAGAGATTGCGGCAGGACTGCGTTTCCGCAAAAGAATGCCCGAGCGAAACGGAAACAGATGGCAGAAGGCATGGGGAAGCGTTGTTATGGACGAAATAGAGCTTGATGAAGAAAACTAAATGAAAATAACGGCTGTTCACTTTGAAAATGAACAGCCGTTTAATTTTGGTTGTGTTTTATTCAATACCGAGAAGTTCCTTTGAAGATTTCACAAGGGACTCGCAGATTGCTTCTGCATCCGCTTTGTCAGAACCAACAGCGGTAATATAAAGCTTGATTTTCGGCTCTGTGCCGCTCGGACGGATAATAACAGCGTTGTCGCCCTCAAGGTTAAGCGAAATAACGTTTGACTTCGGAAGATTAATGTCGCTGTTTTCGCCTGTCTTGATGTCAGTTTCTTTCTTAAGCATATAGTCGGATACTTTAACAACCTTATACTTATCAACAGATTCGGGCATATTTTCCCTTACACTGCTCATAATGTCAGACATTTTCTGCATTCCTGCGGCACCTTCAAACTCAAAGGAGTAGGTTTTGTTGAGATAATAGCCGAATTCCTCGTAAAGACCGTCAATTACTTCTGCAAGCGACTTGCCCTGCTTTTTGTAGTAAGCCGCCATTTCACAAACGAGCATAGAAGCAACAACAGCGTCCTTATCTCTTACATAGGTGCCTGAAAGATAACCGTAGCTTTCCTCAAAGCCGAAGAGGTAACGGTTTTCTTCGTGATTTTTTTCAAGATTTAAAATAATTTCACCGATATACTTAAATCCTGTAAGAACATTTTTAAGCTCGCATCCGTATTTTTCGCAGAGCTTGTTAATCAGCTTTGTTGTAACAATTGTTTTAACAACAACGGGGTTTTCGGGAAGAGTTCCGTTTGCCTTTTTGCAGGAAAGAATGTAATTTGTCAGCATTACGCCGTCCTCATTGCCTGTAATCAAACGGTAGCTTCCGTCATAATCCTTTACTGCAATACCCACTCTGTCTGCGTCAGGGTCAGTTGCAAGCAGAAGGTCGGGCTGTTCTTTTTCGCAAAGCTCAAGACCTTTTGCAAGAGCCTCTTTAATTTCGGGGTTGGGGTAGGGGCAGGTTGTGAAGTTTCCGTCGGGAAGCTCCTGTTCCTTAACAACAGTAACGTCTGTTACGCCGATTCTGTCAAGGATTTTTCTTACAAGCTTGTTTCCTGCGCCGTTAAGCGGAGTGTAAACAACCTTTAAGTCAGCGTCCTTGCAGATTCCGGGATTAACCTGCTGCTCCATAACTTTGTCAAGGTATGTTTCGTAAACGTTTTCATCAACATATTCAATCATACCCGATTTTAATGCTTCGTCAAAACCAACTGTCTTGACGTCGTTGAAAATATCAATCTTGCAGATTTCGTCATAAACAGCCGTAGCGGCAACGTCGGTCATCTGACAACCGTCCTCGCCGTAAGCCTTGTAGCCGTTATAAGCAGCAGGGTTGTGGCTTGCAGTAACCATAATGCCTGCCTGACATTTAAAGTAACGTACAAGATATGAAAGTACGGGAGTAGGCTGGAGCTCTTTGGTAATATAAACCTTGATTCCGTTTGCGGCAAGCACTCTTGCGGCTTCAATCATAAACAAATCAGCCTTAATTCTGCTGTCGTGAGAGATAGCAACAGAACCATTGCCGTATTTGTTTATAACATAGTTAGCAAGTCCCTGAGTAGCCTGACGAACAACATAGATGTTCATTCTGTTTGTACCTGCGCCGATAATACCACGCAGACCGGCAGTACCAAACTGGAGCGAAGTGTAAAAACGCTCGTAAATCTCATTTTCATCATTTTTAATGCTTTCAAGTTCAGCAATTAAGTCTTTATCTTCTACAGCATTCTTACACCATTCATTATATGCTTTCATAATTTCCATAAAAATACCCCCAAGAATAGTTTTAGGTATATGCTCCGAAATATCCGAAAACCCTCATTTTCAGATTAAGCACTTCATAATATACCATAAAACAGAAAAAATTACAAGTTTTATATTGCCGATAATTAATTGTGACTGCTGTTTATTTTAGTTAATTTTCTCAAGTTTATAGCTTATATCATTTTCTTCAACAGAATATCCGCTTGCACCGGCGTCATTATAGATATTTGTAAAATCCCATTCGGAATCTTTGGGAATATAAATATATTTCGGGATTTCTTCGTAATTAACTCTGTAGTACGTCTTTAGTCTTTCAACACTTGAAGGTTTTTCTCCCGAAATCCACGCTGATAACGTACCGTACGGAAAATCAACAGCAAGGTAACACCATGTTTTTGAAGTGAGGAAAAGAATCTTATCTTCCTGTTTGTTTTTATAGTACTGTAAGTCACTGTAAATCTGCTCATAAGTATTACAGTTATTCACGTTTGTGTATATTCCCTTTGCGGGACCGTTCTTAATCTGTGCAGTGAGGTTGCTTGTATTTCCCGATTCCCAGAAGCAGTGCTCTGCCTTGACTGTAATCTGAAAAGCGCCTTGCAGGAAAATCATAAATGCAACAAACAGAAAGCTTCCTCTTTTTACCCATACTGCATATTCAATATTATCCTGCGTTGTTTTCATTTCTCTTAAAAGCTGTGCAAGGAAAACATAGCTTGCAATATTTGAAGCGGTAATCACCATTGATATTACATAGAAATACTGGTTTGACGAGAAACAAATTGCAAACGAATAAATTATGCCCGATACAAACAGGCTTGCAAAAAGCGGTTTCGGTTTGTTTTCGCACAGAATATACGACGTAATTCCAATGAAAATCAGAGGGAACATAATAGCATTGTAGGTTGAATATGTAAGCTGTGGAAGCAGTAATACATAACAGAATATAACAATAGCGGTTGTTACTATAAGATAAATCGAGCGGTGGGATTTACGCTTGCGGTCGATTATCATAACAACAATCATTACAAGATAGCTGAACAACGCAATTTTAAAGTGACTGTGGCAGTTGTAAATTGATTTGAAGTACATACCAAACCTTGTGCCAAGTGCTATTTGCGGATGTTCAGGGTCTGTCATAAGATAGGGAAGATAATTAAATATTTCCTTAATGCTGACTCTCGTGAGAGCAAAAACTAAAAATACTGCGGCAAGGGCAAATATACCAATGCTGAAAAACAGGAAAGTTTTACCTGCGAATAACTCGCTTTTAAGAATGAACTTCGTTTCTTTATTTCTGATAAATGTATGAATTAGAACACATATTCCGTAGAGAATATATGCTACTGCAAGGTACGGACAGCACAGCACTGCTGCGGCAAACGCAACTCCGCTTACTATAAGGGGTAACTTCTTTTTATAGCTTGCCGTTCCCATTATTACACCTGCAAGCGTTACTAAGTCAAGTCCCATAGTATTATAGCTCATTGCCATAATATCATATGGTGTATAAATAAAATAAAGAACCGACGCAAAAACAGAAACATATCCGTATTTTCTTATGCGTGAATAAATAACAATTGAAACAGTTGCGTGGAAGATAATATAAAGTACTCTTGCGGCAAGAATAATTCCCTCGGTAGAGCCGGTGATTGTAGTGAAAAGCCAGACAAAAGGCATAAGAAGAAATCCCGAAAGCTGTGAAAGGTGCCATTCGTCTTTAATCAGTGTATCTCCCATAGTGAACCTTTGCGGAACAGTAAGGTAAAAAGCTTCATCATTTCCGCCGAAGCCGAAAACACACTTCCAGAAGGCAAAAATAATACCGCCGGCTATAAGTGCAATAAAAATATAATCCTGCCATTTGTACTTATCAGCTCGCTGACGTTGTGTTTTAATAAACTCAACAAGCTTTTTGAAGAATATCTGAATATATTTTGCAGCAATATTCAAAACTGCAGAAGCCAGCATTGAGCATATGAATACAATCGGAACAGTTACAAAATAAAACGGAAGTCTGTCTGTCATCGTAGTAATTTTTTCGTTGAGCACAGGATAAACAAGCATATCAAATATGTACGAAATCAGATAAATTCCAAGTGCAAGGTCGGAAACTTTCCATAACACAAACTTAACTTTTTCTTTCATATTGTCAGTCTTGATTCGGCTCAACAGTACAAACAGCAAAACGGAAAGGATATAAGGCTCAAAGCCGTACCAGTAAACATAAATGCCCGATTTAAAAGTAGTACCGTAGCTTCTGTAGAAGTTAAATGTGCCGAATATCAGAATTGCAAGCAAAAACAGCACAAGCATACTTCTTGTTTTCAGCTTGATTCCGTATTCACGGATATAACAGCCTGTAAAATAGTATGCTATCGGATAAAATCCCATCCACCAGCTCGGAACAAGCTTTGCAAATGTATCAGAGGATTTAGGGTCCGACCACCACGCAGGATTGTCAAAATTAAAAATATTGAATAATGTCGGAATAATCGTCAGGAAAACAAGAGTAAGGACAAGCACTTGCTTTTGTCTTTTGTTTTTGAGCTTATTATACGCAAGATTCAAAAACGGAACAAGCAGAAATAAGCCGATGTACATCTCAATGTACCACGAATAGTTTGCTCCCGTAAAATCAAGCGTGCCTAAAATAAATGATTTCAGCGAAAGTGGCTCGTTGTCATGTACAGCCTTGAAAATCATACAGGCAAGAGTCGCAAGCACAAAGACAATCAGTGTTTTAGATATGCCCGAATAATACTTCCTGCTCAAAGTTTTATGACTCATCAGATAGCCTGTAAGAATCATAAACAGCGGAACACAAACGGAGAACAATGTGCGCATAAGCACCATTATGTACATTGGTACGCCTTCCACAATCTGGCTGTAAAATCCGTTGTGCAAAAAGAAATGAACCGAAAGTACAGTAAACGCCGCAACTATTCGTATGATGTCCATTGATGCGTTTCTGTTTTGCAATTTTTTAATATCCATTTTTATATCCTCTCAAAAAACAGTATATATATATAACATTAACATATTTTCAATTTTTTTACAACAAAATATTGAAAATTAAATAACAAAAAGTAAAACTGCTACGAATAAACTGATTATCCGTAGCAGAGTTAAAAATTAGATTGATAAATACTATGCTTGTTTTCTCCTTTTGGCGGAAATAGTTTTAACAGGCCTTTTCATTGCGGAAACAATAAAGTCAAGTCCGTCAACAGCGACAAGCATAAACAGAGGAGTGAAATTGTAAAGGTATCTTGAGCGTGTTTCCCATATCAGGAAGAAAATAAACGCTGCAAAAATTATACCTTTAAATAAGGTCAAAATATTCACATACGGGTCTTTACAGCCCTTGAGTATTGACATAAGCATCAGGAAAATAAGCAATAGCTGGAATCCGTTGCTGTAAACGAAGAAGTAAAGGTGGTTTTCACCCTTGGTAAGAACGAAGGAATGAAGGATATTTTCTCTTTTGCAATCCTCAATGTGATGCGAGATATAATAAGTTCCGTCCTCCCATGTCCATACTGCTTTATTGAAAATATGCTCTGTAAGACCGTCGGGACCGAATTTCTCAATCCTGTTCTTAATTTCTTTTATATTAGCGTCCTGCTTTTCGGCTTTGCTTTTAAAGCTGTCTGTATAGTTACTGTCCTTTAGGTTATAATGACCTAAGCCTTTCAGTCCCATCATAATCCAGTGAGTATAGGGGTATTCATATCTGTCCGACTGTTCCTCGGTAACTATGCCCATACTGTTGAAAGCAACCGTATAGATTGCACCAATTGAGCCAAAACCGGCAATAACTGCAAGCGCAATACACAAAACCTGCTTGATGTTCATTTTAAGAAAAACGTAAATCAGAACAGCGGCAAGTAAAATTATAAGACTGCCTTTTAGCTTGTAACCTAAAAATACCAATATGCCGCTTACGGCGAATAAGACGTACTTTTGAATTTTCTTTTCCGAACCCACAGCAAGAACAAAGAGATATATTGCTCCTATACAGAAAGGCATTGAAAGCGAATCCGTGTAGTAATAGGGAACATAGGTGTAAAAAGGCGCAAACAGAAAGCATAGTAAAAGCACAAATACTGCTCTTCTGTTGCCGAATATTTTTCTTGCGGTAAATACGGTAAGAAGTACGGAAATGTTTATCGCAAAAGCGTTAATTATAACAGGTACAAGCGAAGGGACATAGCCGAAAACAAGAGTACATAGCCTGTAAACTGCCGAAAGCAAGAATACAAGCGCAAAGTTGTTCGGGTATCGAATCAGATACACACTGCCTTCTCCACAATCCTTTTGAATCAAATCAAAATTTCCTGTTGATGCAAAATCACGTGAATACCTTTCAATGTACTGCATATCGGTAACGGGATTCATCTGCAAAAAATATCCTGTTAAAAGCTGGAGAACAAGAAGTACCCCCACTGACGCAAAAATAAATATTACAACCTGTTTATCACTGATTTTCGGTTTTGAACGCAGTTTTGACTGATTGTTATATGTAAGCAAGCGAATATAAACAGAACCCAAAACCAAGAGCAACACAAAAGAAAATACAATTACACAGGTTCTTTCGGTTGAAGAATATCCGAGTTTATTGTTTTCGTAGCCTGTACATAAAATCCCGACGTAAACAATACCGAACAATATAAAGAATAAAATATGAAAAATCCTGTTGAGTATTGAAGATAACTTATTTGAATTCATCAGTCCTCAAGAAACTCCTCTACAATAAATCTCGGACGTTGTTTTGTTTCAAGATATATTTTTCCGATGTATTCACCGATAATTCCTATTGCAAGGAGCTGAAGTCCGCCGATTGCCCAGATTGAGCATAAGGTGCTTGCCCAACCTGTAGTTGCAACCCCCATAAAGAAGCTTACAAGTGAATAGATAATCATAATAATGCTGATTGCAAATACAATACCGCCGAGCCATGTAATCATTCTGATGGGCTGAATGCTGAGTGACGTAATTCCTTCCCATGCAAGAGCAAGCATTTTTTTAAGCGGATATTTGCTTTCGCCTGCAAGTCGTTCCGAACGCTCGTATGTAACAATGTCTGACTTATAGCCGATAAGCGGTACCATACCTCTTAAGAAAATATTAGTTTCCTTGTAGAGTGAAAATGCTTCAAGCGCACGCTTGCTCATCAGTCTGAAATCAGCGTGGTTGAAAATAACCTTTGCTCCCATTTTGTTCAGTATTTTATAGAACGCCTCGGCGGTGAAACGCTTGAAGAATGTATCGGTTTCACGCTTTGAGCGAACGCCGTAAACAACATCACAGCCTTCCTCGTATTTCTGTACCATTTCATCAAAGGTATTTATATCGTCCTGTAAATCAGCGTCAATTGAAATTACTGCGTCAGCCTTGTCCTTTAAGGTCATAAGACCGCACAAAAGCGCATTCTGGTGACCTCTGTTGCGGCTGAGCTTGATTCCCTGAAAAACAGGATTTTCGTTGTGAAGCTCTTTTATTATGCTCCACGTTTTGTCCTTTGAGCCGTCGTCAATAAAAACAATTCTGCTGTCAGAGGTTATTTTGCCCTCAGCCATCATATCGTCATACTTGTTCAGAAGCTTAGCGGCGGAATCTCTTAATACCTCTTCCTCGTTATAGCAGGGAATAGCAAGATAAAGTTTTGTCATAATATCCTCCATTTAGTCAGCCATATTAAATTAAACACAAAAATATAAAAACAATGTAATATGACTTAATACTATATATTCGTTTTTATTATAAATCTGATATAATATATTGTCAAGAATTTATCAATTTTGTAATTTAATTTCGCAAATTTGAAAAATCCTCTTGTAAAGAAAAACCAATTGTATTATAATATCAAGTGTTAATAACCTTATGGAGGTAGTTTTATGTCACAGAAATCAATAGCAGTACTTACAAGCGGCGGCGATGCTCCCGGAATGAATGCGGCTGTCAGAGCTGTAGTTCGTGCAGGTATTAATAAAGGATTAAAGGTTTACGGTGTTTACCGTGGTTATAACGGATTGCTCAACGGTGACGTTCAGGAAATGAATCTCCGCAGCGTATCCGACATCATCGGCAACGGCGGCACAATGCTCTATACAGCAAGAAGTGAAGAGTTTGCTACTCCCGCAGGAATTAAGAAAGCGGCTGATTTCTGTAAGAGCCTTGACATTACAGGCGTTGTTGTAATCGGCGGCGACGGCTCTTTCAGAGGAGCAAGAGCGCTTACAAATGCAGGCGTTAATTGTATCGGCGTTCCCGGTACTATCGACAACGATATTGCCTGCTCCGAATATACAGTCGGCTTTGATACAGCTATGAATACGGCTATCCAGATGGTTGACCGTATCAGAGATACTGCACAGTCACACGATCGTTGCTCAATCGTTGAGGTTATGGGCAGACGTTGCGGTGATATTGCATTACAGACCGGTATTGCAACGGGTGCTACTGCAATTCTTGTGCCCGAAGTTCAGTATAATATAGAGCGTGATGTTATCGCAAGAATCATCAACACACAGAAAACAGGCAAAAAGCACTTTATTATTGTTGTTGCCGAGGGTGTAGGCGGCGTTGCTGATCTTGCAAAGTATGTAGAACAGCGCCTTGGTATTGAAGCAAGAGCTACGGTACTCGGACATGTTCAGAGAGGTGGTTCGCCCACCTTGCGTGACAGAGTTGTAGCAAGTGAAATGGGCTACAAGGCTGTTCAGCTCCTTGAGCAGAATATCGGTAACCGTGTTGTTGTTATGCAGGGCGGCAAAATCATTGACCTTGACATTAATGAAGCTCTTGATATGCCGAGGGTATTTGACAAAGACCTTTACAATATTGCAATGTCAATCTCAATCTGATTCAGATTTATTTTGTATTCTTTTCATGGGCGGACAATGTTCGCCCTTGATTTTTATAACTAAAGTTTTTATAACCCGAAAGGAATCATAACTATGCTTTCCGACTCACAAAAACTGACAGACGGGCTGATTATATATTCAGCTTTAATTTCTGATTTTGAAAAGCTTGATTTTAAAAACGACGCACTTGCAGGTGTACGTGCAAATTATTTCAATTCAAATAAACTGCCTCAATGCGATAAGTCTGAAATTTCTTTAGAAGAAAAAACATATAATATTTCTTATCGTATGAGCGAAGATGAACCGTTATCTTGGAAAATAACACGAAATAACCGTCCATTTCAGTCTGTAAAAAAGGCGACAGGCGGTGTTTACAGCGTTATTTTTTACAGAGAAAACGGAATAATATATAAGAGGTCATTTTTTGATAAGGAACATAACTGGCTGCGTACAGAGTATTACGACAGTCATTATGAGAATGTAAAAACTGCTGTCCTTGCTCCGAAAACAATTTCAGGAATTACTGCCTTACAGCTTGAAAGAATAAATATTGACGGAGAACACAGTTATGCGGTTTTATTCCCTTCCGAGAAAGTTCCTGTGAAAAGGTGCACGGGACTTGTTTATTCAAATGTAGGTATGCTTTGGTATGATGAAATGTTCAGACCTGAGGATTTGCCTGTTGAAAATCTGCCTGTAACTGAATGTGAAAACTCGGGATTTAAGTTTAATAATTCCGATGAAATGTTAAAATCTTATGATTCTTCCGATTATTTATCTTTAGCAGATGCAGAATATCTTGAGGAAAAGATATGTAATAATGACGGAGTTGAAATCATTTCTACAGATAAGTCTGATAAAAAAGAAGATGAACAAAGTTATTCTGCTTATGACAAAATTGCCAATATTCTTTCAGAGGCGCATAAAACCAACAAGGATTTATTCGGAGAAATAATCAATCAGACTTCAAGTGATTTATTTGATCAAGAGGAAAAAACCGATAATGCTGAAAAAGCTGACGATTCTGTTGAAGAAGTTTTATCCGAAGATGAAATCGAAGAAGATATTGAACCTGATTCAAAAATCATTGAAGGTAATTTTGTTCCCGATGAATCGCAGGAAGAGTATGACAGCAAGGATAATCCCAACTGTAATGTGATTATTCACACTAAATCAGGCAGATATGCTTATTTCGGCGATGTTGACGAGAATAATAACAGAACAGGACGTGGTCGTACCGTTACTCCGCAGGGGCTTACTTCCTATGACGGCGAGTATCTTGATGACCAAAGGAACGGATTCGGTGTTTGCTATTACAAAGAGGGCAATATAAATTACGTTGGAAACTGGGTAAACGGTAAACGTGAAGGCAGTGGCGTAGGCTATCGTTTTAGCGACGGTACAATGCACGCCGGAAAGTGGAGCGACAACTCTCCCGACGGTTGCGGTGCAAGATTTGACTGTGAAGGTAATTTTATCGACGTATGCTATTATAAAGGCGGCAAGCGAAACGGAAAGAGCGTTTCTTTTGACGAAAACGGAAGAGTTGTAATCAAAAACTGGAAAGACGGGGAGCTTGTTTCCGAGTTTATAGTAGACGATGAGGCATAAAATATGGAAAAAATCAACGAAATCTTAATAAAAGTAATGCCTACTGTTCTGATGTTTATTGCGGTAATAGTAATAGGATTAGTTGCCTCAAAGCTGATAATAAAGCTGCTTAAAAATATACTGACTAAAACGAATATTGACCATACAGCTGTTACTTTTGTGCTGTCTTTTGTCAAAGTGTTGCTATACATAATTATAGCTATAACAGCACTTGCAACTATCGGAGTAAACGTAGCGTCTCTCTTGACGGCTGTCGGCGCAGCCGCATTGACGGCAGGACTTGCCTTGCAGGACAGCTTGAGCAATCTTGCCAGCGGTATGATTATTTTGCTGAATAAACCTTTTGTAGCAGGCGATATACTTGAATTTGAGGGAATAAAGGGAAGAGTAGAGAACATTAAGATTTTCTTTACGACCATTCATACCCTCGACAACAAGACGGTAACTATACCGAATTCACGTCTTACTTCAAATAATGTTGTCAATTGTACAATGGTTGATAAGCGCAGAGTGGATTTGAAGTACACAATCAGCTATGATGATGATATTTCAAAAGTTAAAGGGCTGATTTATACGCTTATTTCTACAAATGATAAAATTATGAGTGCTCCCGAGCCGGAAGTTCACGTAGGCGCACACCTTGACAGCGGTATTGAAATCATCGTAATGGTATGGAGTACGCCCGATGATTACTATGATGTTTATTATTTTATGCAGGAAAACGTAAAGCTTGTTTTTGACAAAAACGGAATAACAATTCCTTATCCTCACGTTGTTGTGAAAAATCAAAAGTAAATTTTGTATAAATTGCTTTATGCAGTAAATAATAATGGTGTCGTATCAACGGCACCATTTTTTATATAAGGATGATTGCTATGAAAAAAATATTATTATTAATCTCGGCAGCAGCAATTCTTGTTTTATCATTTGTCGGCTGCGGAATGGGAAAAGCTGCGTCAGACGCCGCTTCGGGCGTAGGTAATGCAGCGTCCGATATTGCAAGCGGAGCGGGTTCAGCCGCAAGTGATATTGGCGGCGGTTCAGTGACAGACCGTGACGGTGTTATCGGTAATGAAAACGAAACAAAAAATAATGCGCAGGATAACACAAATAACAGCTCGGATAACAATTCAAACAACAACTCAGAAAATGCAACGAATGCCACAAAACCATCAGATGAGCTTGTCTAACTATGCTAAACTGAATAAATTACAGCATTTAAGCCTCGCAAAGGAAATGCGAGGCTTAAAATCATACATAATTTTAAACTGACTTTTCAAGCTCACACTTAAGCTGTCGAATAATTTTCTTTTCAAGCCGTGAAATGTACGATTGAGAAATCCCCAGCTTATCAGCAACCTGCTTTTGCGTATGCTCCTTTTTGCCGTTGAGTCCGAAACGCAGCTCCATTATAAGACATTCACGTTCGCCGAGTTTGGAAACAGCGTTGAGTACAAGTTTTTTTTCAAGCTCGTTTTCAATGTTTATATTTACAGTATCCGGCTCGCTTCCGAGAATGTCGCAAAGTAAAAGCTCGTTGCCGTCCCAGTCTGTATTCAGCGGCTCGTCAATTGAAATTTCATTTTTCAGCTGTGATGACTTTCGCAGAAACATAAGAATTTCATTTTCAATGCACCTTGAAGCGTAGGTTGCAAGCTTGATATTCTTTTCGGGCGAAAACGTGTTTACCGCCTTGATAAGTCCGATTGTGCCGATTGAAATCAAATCCTCTGCTCCGGCACTCGGCGACTCAAACTTTTTTGCAATGTATACAACAAGCCTTAAGTTGTGGACAATAAGCGGTTCTCTTGCTTTATCATCTCCGTTCATAATTTTCTGCATTACTGCAAGCTCTTCGTCCTTGCTGAGCGGAGGAGGGAGCGTTTCGTTTCCGTTGATATAGAATACTTCGTTTTCGGACAAAAACAACATTTTGATTTTGAAAATTATATTATGTATAAGCATTGCTGACCTCTCATTCAATATTTTTTGAAATTTCATACGGAATCAATGCCCGTATGTCACCTTTGATAACATTTTTGCATATACCTATATAAACGTCATTAATTTCAGCTCCGTTAATTTTGATTTTGTCAGGCTTAAAGCCCTTTAAGATGCCGTCACCTCCAAGACTCCCAAACGGAATTATCCTTGTATTTTCATCAACAGGCACACAACCGTCAAGTACATCTTCTTCCGCAATTATTACGTAATTGCCCGAAAAAGGCTCTTTGACATTACATCCGCTGTCAATCTTTGCGCTGAATACAGCCGATTTTTCCGATAAATAAATTTCAACATTACAAACACCACCTCCGCATACACCTTTCGTCAACCTTTTTATAAGTTTAAGAATATAATAACAGGCAAGAGTAAGAATAATAAGAACAATGGGGGAAATATTAAAGTAAACGGTGTCGTTGTATATTTCCAGACCCTTTGGTTTAAATGCCGTATAGATGAAAATCATAATTCCGCAGAATGAAAAGGAGATAAAGAAGTATACCGCCACCCGTTTAATATAGTTTTTTAAACTGCATTTGCCAAATACCGAAAGGACGATTCCGGCAGCAGAAGCTATATCAAAGATGATGTTTATTCCGAACGGAAGTTCAGGAAGAAGGGCGGCAAGGCTGAAAACTCCGCCCAGTAAGCTTCCCGTAATCATTCTGCGGTATGATGTTCCAAGATGAAGAAACTTCTTTGTACAGAGAATTATAAAGAAATCAATGAAGATATTCACCGTAATCAATACGTCAATATAAACAGTTCTCATTATTTTCGCCCCTTATAAATTATTGCACAGAGGTTAAATAATAAATGTCAAAATATGTACAGGAGGTAAAATTATGTTATTGGGAATTATTATCGGAATGTTCATCGGAGCTTTTGTAGGTGTAAGTATAATGTGCCTATTCTACTACACCAAGGACTAAAAAAAGCCGGCTCAAACGAGTCGGCTTTACATATATGGTTGTATTTATTATTATGATTTAAGATTCCTTTTACCGAGGAAAAGAACAGCTAACATTCCCGAACCGACGTGAGTACCGATAACGGGACCTATGTCGCAAATCTGAACTTCCCTGCACTTACCTTTAATTGCTTTTTTCAGTTCAAGAGCGCCTTCTTTATTGTCAGCGTGTGCAACAAAAACGATGTTATTCTTGCTGTTCTCTCCGTCACGTTCAAAATGCTTTACAAGTGTAGGAATAATATTGCTTTTACCTCTGATTTTTCCGACATTTACAAGATGTCCGCCGTCATCAACGCTGATTAACGGCTTAATCTGTAAGGCTTTGCCGAATGTTGCGGTTACGGCTGAAATTCTTCCGCCTCTTTTAAGCTGGTCAAGGTCGTCAACGACAAACCAATGACATATTTTAAGACGTGTTTCTTTAATATATCCGGCAAGCTCTTCAATTGATGCACCGTCAGCATATTTTTTGCCTGCAAGATATACAAGAAATCCAAGACCGGCGGAGTCACAAAGAGAATCAATTGTGATGATTTTTCTGTCCGGATACTTTTCTTTTAAGTCTTTGACAGCCATAAGGCAGGTGTTGTATGTTCCGCTTAAGCCTGTAGAGATACCGGTATATAGAATATCCTTGCCTGCCCTGAGATATGTTTCAAAATAATTTGTAAAGCTGTTGTAGTTAATCTGCGAGGTTTTAGAATCAACGCCTTTTTTTATTTTGTCGTAAAATTCATCAAGGCTCATCATTCTTGCGTCGGTGTAGTGAAGATAGCACTTTCCTTCCATCTGAAATTCCATAGGAAGAACTTCAACGCCGATTTCACTAACCTGCTTTTCTGTTAAATCGCACGATGCGTCTGTCATAAAAACATAGTCCATATTTACATCTCCCAAATAAGTATGTGATATATACGCAAATAAATACAAATCTATTTTATCAAAACAACTCATAAAAGTCAACGAATACAATTGTTATTATATACATATATATTATAAGAGGGGTGAAATTAATGAACTGTCGATTTGCCGATTTACGTCATAAAGAAGTTATAAGCGCCTGCGACGGCACACGGATTGGATTTGTCGATGATGTTATAGTGGATACAAAAACGGCTTGTATTGTATCTTTTGTAATATTTGGTCGAATGAGTTTCTTCGGATTGTTCGGAAAATGCGAGGATTATATTATTCCTTGGGAGAAAATTCAGCTTATCGGAGAAGATACAATCATAATTTCCTGCAAAACTCCCAACCCTGTAAAAAGGCAGAAAAAACGCCGTTTTCATCAAAAAAATTAAAAAAATTCACTTTCTAACCATACGGCAAAATAAACGAAGAAAATTCGATAAATATGTTTATATTGCACAACTTATAATTTCTTTAAGAAATTAAAGGGACAGGTTGTTACAACTTTATTACAAAAGTTACAAGCAGAAATGGGAGAAGGACTTGCAATTTGATTTTTTTTGTGTTTTAATACAGTTGAAATTGTGTGTTTGATAAAATTTTAACGACTAAAGGACGTAGTACTCATTAAATAATCAATTGATTTGATTAACAATTAATCTTAATTGTTTTGAGTGCTGAAATCACAGGGAGGATAAATTTTTGAGAGCGACAAAATTTAAGCATTACGGAAACGACAGCAAATCGGATAACAAGGTTTCAAAAACCTCAAAGCCGAAATCAGGAAAAAAGGTTAAGGCATTATCCGTTACATTTGCACTTACTCTGGCAGCAGTTGCACTTATCGTGCCTACTACAACACTTGCACCCGACGTTGACGCTTATGAAGACAGCAAAGCGGCTTCGTATTCAGTAGGTGACGTTGATGAGTTTGCAGCGGTTATCACTGATAACTGTGTAATCGAAACAACTGTTCCTGTAACCCAAGAGGAAACAACCGTAGCGACGACAGCAAAGAAAACAGAAAAAGAAACAAAGCCTACAGAGCCTGCAACCGAAGCTGAAACCGAAAAGACAACTAAAGAAACATTAGAGGTTGAAAAAAGTGAAAGCAATGTTGAGGTAAGCGAAAATTCCGGATACAGCGAAAGCAGCTCAGAATATCAGGAAGAAATCAGCAATGATTACTCCTACAACACAGGCAGCTATCTTATAGGCATAAGCAACCCCGATTACAATTACAGTCCTTCACCGGTTTCTCTTTCAGCTTATGACAGAGCAAAGCTTGAAAGACTTGTAATGGGCGAAGCAGGAAGTATGGGATATAACGGCTGCGCACTCGTTGCACAGTGTATTAGAGACGCTATGAACCGTTCAAACACTACTTCTATTGACAGAATAATTTCTGAATACCAGTATTATGCACCTACAAACAAAGAACCTAATCAGACTGTTAAAGACGCAGTATCATACATATTTGACCAGAACGGCTCAGCCGTACAGCACAGAATACTCTGTTTCTATACAGGCTCAAGCGGCTGGCACGAAACACAGAATTTCATTGTAGGATGCGGAAATGTAAGATTTTTCGATTTATACGCATAATTCAGTATTAAATATCTGTAAAAATCAAGTGTTTTTCTAAAAAGCACTTGATTTTTTTCTTTTTTATGGTATAATATATAAGCATTTCGCACGCTGATGCTTGTCGGCAGGGTGGCATAATTGCTTATTGCGCCGATAAAATCAAGGCACAGCGGAGGTTTTAACCTAAGGAGGAAATTAATAATGGCAGTAGTTTCTATGAAACAACTTCTGGAGGCCGGCGTACACTTCGGTCACCAGACAAGAAGATGGAACCCCAAGATGGCAGAGTACATCTTCACAGAACGTAACGGTATCTACATCATCGACCTTCAGAAGAGCGTTAAAAAGCTCGAGGAAGCTTACAACTTTGTTCGTGAGATTTCCGCAGAAGGCAAGAACGTACTTTTCGTAGGTACAAAGAAGCAGGCTCAGGATTCCGTTAAGGAAGAGGCAGAGCGTGCAGGCGCTTACTATGTAAACGCAAGATGGCTCGGCGGTATGCTTACAAACTTCTCAACAATCCGCAGAAGAATTGCTCGTTTAAAGCAGCTTCGTGCTATGCAGGAGGACGGTACATTTGACCTTCTCCCCAAGAAAGAAGTTATCAAGCTCAACCTTGAGATTGAAAAGCTTGAAAAGTTTATGGGCGGTATCAAGGATATGACAGAGATGCCCGGTGCACTCTTTATTGTTGACCCCAGAAAAGAAAGAATTGCAGTTTCAGAGGCTAAAAAGCTCAATATCCCGATTGTTGCAATCGTTGATACAAACTGCGATCCCGATGAAATCGACTATGTAATTCCCGGTAATGACGATGCTATCCGTGCAGTAAAGCTTATTGCAGGCGCAATGGCTAACGCTGTAATCGAAGGCAGAGAAGGTCAGATGGGTGCAGCTGCTGTTGAAGAAACAGAAGAAGAAACAGCTGAATAATTATAATTTAAAATTACTTTTCGAAAGGATGTATTCATAATGGCAGCATTTACAGCTCAGGATGTAAAAGCACTCAGAGAGAAAACAGGCTGCGGCATGATGGACTGCAAAAAGGCACTCACAAATGCTGACGGCGATATGGATAAGGCAATTGACTTCTTAAGAGAACAGGGTCTTGCTAAGCAGGCTAAAAAGGCAAGCAGAGTAGCAGCTGAAGGCGTAGCTTACGCTTGCACAAGCGACGACCTTTCTGTAGGCGTTGTAATTGAAGTAAACGCTGAAACAGACTTTGTTGCAAAGAACGATTCATTTATGGATTTTGTAAAGGCTTGCGCTGAAACAGTTATGAAGCAGAATCCTGCTGATGTTGAGGCTCTTCTTGCTCTCCAGGCTGAAGGCACAACACAGACAGTTGCAGAGCTTTTACAGGAAAAGGTTCTTACAATCGGTGAGAACATTCAGATTCGCCGTTTTGAGCGTATGGAAGGCGCTTGCGTTGCTTATGTACACGCAGGCGGCAAAATCGGCGTTCTTGTAAACTTTGATACTGACCTCGCTTCAAAGCCCGAGTTTGTTGCTTACGGTAAGGATGTTGCAATGCAGATTGCAGCTCTTAATACACAGTACCTCACAGAGAAAGATGTTCCTGCTGATGTTATTGAGCATGAAAAAGAAGTTATGCGCCAGCAGGTTATCAACGAGGGTAAGCCCGAAGCAATTGCCGATAAGATTGTAATGGGTAAGATTGGCAAGTTCTATAAGGAAAACTGCCTTGTAGATCAGGAGTTCGTTAAGGACAACAAGCAGTCAATCAAGCAGTACACACAGAACACTGCAAAAGCTCTCGGCGGTTCTATCGAAATTAAGAAGTTCGTTCGTTTTGAAAAGGGCGAAGGAATTGAGAAAAGACAGGACGATTTTGCAGCAGAAGTTGCAAGTATGGTAAAATAATTTTACAATTAATTGCATATAAAAATCCCTGCATTAGAGGGTTGAACTTAGGGATTTTCTGTAACAAGAAAATTTCATCTGACAATCTTCAAGCGAAAACCACACAGCATTACATTATACGATGTATGCTGTGTGGCTTTTTCATTATCCAACATTTGATGCGGATGTTTTATTGTTAATTGCGTTAATGAGGACTATATCATCACAATTCTGTAAATTAAGTTCATTCAAAATGTCATTTACTTTAGCATATTCTTCTTCTGTAAAATATAGGATGACTTTGATGGCACGATTAGTGCAGTTGGCTTTTTTATAAATCTCGACTTGATTTTTTAGGTTCTTTTTTAGTTTTGAGTTTGATGCAAGTTTAAACTCAACCAAAGTAGAATCTTTTGAACCGTTTGATACTTTGAAATCAACCGGACCACGACCGTTGTTCACCTCACGATTTACATCATATTCAGTTGCGTACCATACTAGTCGATACATAATCTGTAAATCACTTTCTTTACGAATTGGTTTTCCGTTTAGATAAAACAGCCTATAACCATCCATATCTTCTATAACATTTTTTAAATACATTACTCTGCGATATGCTTCATCATATGAATTTCCAGCTGATTTATAAAAATCGGTTTTAATGTTAAGCAATGAAACTAATTCTTGCAACTGATAATTGAATAACTGTTTCACTTCTTGAACAACTTGTTTACTGATTGATGTTGCTTGCTCCTCGTTTACTTCTTTATATTTAATGTAATGGTCGATGAGTTCAGGATGTTCTCTAACAAGGAGTGAGGCAGCGTGTGCTTTTTCTGTCTTGCTCATTTCTTTTTTCTTGCGTGGCAACACATCAGTCAAATATTGATTTAGAGCAAAGCGAAGTGTTGCATCTTTAACAGAAGGAGCGATGTTTTGCAAATTTCTAATCATATCAGTTCTGTTTATGAAAGTATCGTCTCGTGTAAGCAAATCGCGAGGCGTAAGGAGAACATAGTCTTCTTCAAAGCAAGGAAGAAAATATTCACCATTTTTCCAAGTGTGAGTTTCGGTATTGAATTCTACTTTTGGAACTACGAATTTCTGACATTGCTCTGATTTTAAGTATAATGAAGCGAAAGTTTCTGTATAATTCAGTAAATATTTTTTTATAAAGTTGGTAGTGAAATCACTTATTTTATCACGCCCTACCAATGGACTTATCAGACATAGTTTCTCTAAGTGAGAACTTTTTGTTATAGTTTCCTTGCCGAAATCTTTGAAAATTGTTTGTAGTCCCTTATGTAGATTTCTTGCAAATGATATACCAAGTCCTTTACCGGAATTACCCTCTAAACTAAAGCCAAGCCAAGTTTGTTTAACCTCCGGAAAGTTATACCACGCAGAAAGCATTCCCTTTGGTGGTGATGAATACTTTTCTGCCTGTTCCTGCAAAAAGAGAAGATAGGAAATAATACTTTGATGAATTTTTCTATATTCTTCTTTTTCGCTGTTAAATAGTAGGAATGGGTCAACAAACAAAGGCATATCGTTTATTAATGATATGTTCACGGCTCCATAGGATTCTATTATATTCTCATCTACATCAAAAAAATCTGAGAAATATATATTTAATCCCCTCATATATTCACTCCATTCGAATTAAAGTTAGCACACAATTTAAAATATTATTCCATTGGTTTTATTTTTTCTTCTATGAAAGCAATTTCTTCTTCTGAAAGTCCGTATTTTTCATAAAGTTGCTTGTCAATTTCAGAAATTGATTTGCTCCAGTCAATATCTGATTTTTCTGTGAAGTCTTGCATTGGTACAAATCGATATACAATCTGTGTTACATTTTGTGATACTTTGACCATTGAAATCATATATCTCAAAAATTGTGTTTGCAAATATTTTTTTAAATTAATTGCTTCGAGTTCTGTATCAAATTTCCCTATTGGGAATAATGAATCGGTACATGCGGACATAGGCTTTCCAATATATGGTGTGCCAATAACTTTGCTATCTGTATTTGGATTTCCAGCAGATTTTGAAATATATACTTTATATTTTTCAAATATATCTTTACCTTTTTTTATGTGATCAGGTTTTATCCATCTAATTTCGTTACTTTTACATCTTAATTCAGCGGCTCCATCAAATTTTTCTGCTTTAGAAATATCATCAATAACAGATTGTTTTCCAATTATTCCAAAAGCATTTCGGCCAGTAGTTATGCTCATTATTGAAGAATACTCAGGAGATTGTATTACTTTTTTTAAGATACCATAAGCTTCACTGTCACTTATTATTATATCTAACCCTTCAACAAACAAGCTTCTTTTGTTCGCAACTTCTTTATCATTAAATCTATTCACAAAACAGACATCACCACTATAAGATTTATCATATAAAAAGTAACTAACACCACCTTTTATTATAACATTAGAAAATAAATCTTTCTCGTCTTTATAGTTGTATAGATATGAAATGTGGTTATTTTTCTTTATAAATTCCCTCATTTTTATAAATGATTTATCTTGTGCATCCCCTGCAAACCATCTTGATGGAGTAATAAGGGAAATATACTTAGAATTTATTTTTATTGAACTTTCTACGAATATTGGAAACAATTGTTTCGATAATGATGAATTGTTATCGTCATCGCTTATATTTTCGTTATAAGGTGGATTTCCCACCACTGCATCAAAAGTCATTTTTCCTCCACCTTCTTTCTTCCAATAACTCGCTTTAAGCACACGGTCAATAAATTGTTGCGGCTTGTTTTTTAGCTGATTGATTAAATCATCAAAATAATGTGCATTAATCTTGATGTCAGAATAACCTGCAAGGGTCCTTTTTGTAATTTGTTTCGCCATTGGAGTTTTGCAGATTATAAAAACATTATTTTGTAAGGTATCTTTCCATAATTCACGCTGAATGTCAAGTGTTATTTCGGAATCGTCGTATTTTTTACACTTTTCTCTAAAAATGCTGTATGTTACATACAACGGATAAAGACCTGTTTTAGAGTTTATTTCTAAAATCTGTGCCGAAGTGTTTAAAAATGTATCAGCCGTTACTTTTCCACGGTCAACAAAGCGTGGCTCATCAATGGTATTTTCATGCTTTTCGTCCCAAAAGTCGTATCCTCCAAGACAATCTGACATATGCATATTTACTACTCTCCAAGGAGTCAGAACTGTTTCTTTATCGGGATTTTTAAAATTAGAGAAAAGGTTTGCAATCTTTTTCACACGCTCAGTAGGTGCAAGCGTATCTGCTTCTCTTGCAATGTTACGGATTTTTCGACCTGCTGCAATAAACACATCTTCATCGTAGTATTTTCTAAAATCTTTGAAGATTTCTTTTGTTACACCGTTTGGCATAAATTCATTCCATGAGGAATCATCAACTTCTTGTACAAATCGGTCAAGAGTAATTTCTTCATCATATGGAATATCGGCACCGTAAATAAGCAGAGGCATACGAATAGAAATACCACGCAAAATGGAAATGGCATCATTTCGGATTTTCCTTTTCTTATTTAACTCTTCAAGCCTTGCCTTTTCCTCTTCTGTAAGTTCCCTTTTCTTTTTGTTATTCAAACGCTTTTGTTCTTCATATTCCTCATTTGTAAGACCTTGAGAATTGACATCAACACCATTTTGTTTTGGTGCTGCTTTTGACTTTCCGATTATTCCTTTAAGATTTTCAAATTTTTTAATATCTACTTCCTGTAATTTTAGCAGTTCATCATTATACAGATTAGTATCATCAAAGCCGTTTCTGACTGCTCTGTCCGCATAGACCTTCTTCAGTTGCTGTAACAATTTATCTGCCTTGTATTCTTTCATTTGTGAACCGGAAATGGAAATAACAGGGCAGAAATTGAGAAACTTTCCAAGGATTTCTCTATCTCCGGTGCTTGTTTTTCCTGCTTTACTCGATACAGAAACTGCCTGAGATACCATTGTTAAAGTTCGGTCGGGAGCAAAATCAAATACATATGCCGTTTCTTTGATTTTTCCGTCCTTATTGCAAG